>JABDPP010000197.1 GCA_013042765.1 Litoreibacter sp. | reverse complement strand
CCACGCGGGCATCGAAATCGCCTTCCGCCTCGACATAGCCCAAACGCACCTGCCCGGTGACATCCGCCTCCGGTGCCCGGATCTGACCGAGTACCGCCGCGCCGTCACCGGGCGCCACCAGATCCTCGGGCGTCACGGGAATCTCCGGCACGCTCTCGCGGTTTCGAAACACCAGAACCCCGCCCCGCTCCACCGCGTCAAAACCATAAGCCAGCATCAGGGGCTGCAACTGCGCGCGCGCCGTCTCCATGCCGGAGACCGAGTAGCCCCGCACGACCCCGTGCAATTCGCTCACGTCATAGGCGTCAAGCCCCGCCGCCTCGCAAATCGCCGCCACCACATGGGCCAGCGGTTGCAGCCCGGTGCGTCCGGTCAGCCAATGGCCGCGCGCATGGTTGCCGCCATCGCTCCAGCGCTCCAGCGCGTTGGGAAATTCCGGCCAGGGCCGCGCGTCCCAGGCCCAGATGAAGGCCCGCGACATATCCACCATCGGTCCGCCATAGACCTGCGAAACAGGGTTTTCGGCCAGATCATCGAAATGCGAAAAGTAAGCCCGCAGGAACTGCATCTGCACATAATCGTCCCGCCTCCCGTTGGAGAAATACGGCAAGCCCGATTCCGAGGATTTCGGATCCATGAACCGGTTCGGCTGGTTCGGCCCCTTGTCGATCGCTGCGCAACCCAGCTCATCCACCCAGGCCGCGTCAAACTGGGGGCCACGCAACGCCTCCGGAGAGGACGCCGAATGCGCCTCCGCCACCGCGCCATTGGCCCAGACCAGACGGCGACGCGTCGCTTGCCACTCGGGACACCGGTCCGGCGGGGAAACCGCCAGAATGCCGCTGTCGCCAAAGATCATCACATCGCGCACCTGGTCAAAGGTCTCGCCCACCAGGGCCACCCGGCGCGCGCGCCCCGGGTCTCCGGGCCCCGCGCCTTCCACCATCCCGCGCACCCATTCCGCACCGGCCCGCGTCTTGCCCGCGCCACGCCCGCCGAGGATCACCCAGCTGCGCCAGTTACCCTCTGGCGGCAATTGATGTGGCAGGGCCCAGAACTCGAACAGATAGGGCAGCGCCGCCAGTGCCGTGTCACTCAGCCCGTCCAGAAACCGCGCCCGTTCCTCGGGCGCGGCGCAGGCGATCAAGTCGGCGCCCGATCTCAGATCGGGCTGCGTCGAGATCGAGCGCAGGCTGTCCGGCGGCCCCATATCTGGCTTTGACATGTTCATTGAGTAGCGCCTCCTGCTGAATGATCAGCCGGATCAGGGCGTCGATATCGCCCTTCACCATCTTTCCAAGTTTTCGATGATCCGCGCCCGGGGTGGCCTGCCTCAGCTGGTCCCACTCCGTCGCGATCTCGCTCTTGAGATCTCCCACCATCGCCGCGAGCAATCGCAGACTGTCGGAGACGGTCTTGATCTCGGCCGCCGCCAGACCGGCAGCAGCCACGCCGCCCGCAGGCGCCTCAGCATCCATGATCCAAATTCCCGCCGAATTCTCTGCCGCGTTGCCCCTTGAACAAGACGCAACCCGCAGGCCCACCTGTCCAACCAGACGACAGGGCATGAAAAAAGCGGCCCCGGATCGTCATGATCCGTGCCGCTTACCCAATTCTCACAGCTTGACAAAACCTATGCACCAGACCGTTCGCAAAGTCAAGCAAAATCGTTCTCGCATCCTGCGAACGGTGTTTATTAACAATGAGTTAACAGAACCCTGCCAGCCAGCTCCCATCACGTCTCTACAAATATCCTGGGGTTCCGGGGGCGAGCCCCCGCGTTGCTCCGCGCGCCGCGAAGCCCTCAGTTATTGGCCTTGCGCTCTGCTTCAATCCTGCGCCAGCGCGCCACGTTGGCGTTATGCTCGGCAATGGTGACCGAAAAGGCATGCCCGCCCGTGCCGTCGGCCACGAAGAAGATATAGGGCGTATCATCGGGGTCCAGCGCCGCCTCAATCGCCTTCTTGCCCGGGTTCGCGATCGGTGTCGGCGGCAGGCCCTCGATCACATAGGTGTTGTAG
>JABDPP010000069.1 GCA_013042765.1 Litoreibacter sp. | reverse complement strand
GCGCCTGGATCACCACGATCAGCTCGCGCGGGATCGAGGTCCACAAGGCCAGCTCAGCCCCGCCCTGGTAGAGAAACCCGAACAGAAGCGCCGCGATCAGCACCCCGAACGGGTGGGAGCGCCCCATCAGCGCCACGGCGATGCCGATGAAACCCGCCCCCTCGACCGAGTTGAGCACCAGCCGTTCAGCCTCGCCCATCACGTTGTTGATCGCCATCAGACCCGCCAGCGCGCCGGAGATCATCATCGTGATCATGATGATCCGGACCGGGCTGATGCCAGCATAGACTGCGGCGGGTTCGGATTTTCCGAAGGCACGGATCTGGTAGCCCAGCCGGGTGCGCCAGATCAGCAGGTAGACCAGCACGCAGGCGATCAGTGCGACGAACAGCGAGATATTGACCGGCGTGCGTGCGGCGAAGGGAATACCAACGGAATTCAGGATCTCGCTCAGCGTCGGCAGATGCGTGGCTTCGGGAAAGCGCCCCGAGGCCGGGTCCATCGAGCCCTTGGGGCGCAGTATATTGACCAGCAGGTAATTGAGCAGCGAGGCAGCGATGAAATTGAACATGATCGTGGTGATCACGATATGGCTGCCACGCTTGGCCTGCAGATAGGCCGGGATCGTGGCCCATAGGGCGCCGAAGAGAGCCGAGCCCGCAATCGCGGCAAGCAGCGCGATCGACCAGTGCGGCCAGGGCACCATCAGGCAGACCAGCGCTACGCCAAGCCCGCCAAGCGCCGCCTGTCCCTCGCCCCCGATATTGAACAGCGAGGCATGGAACGCCACGGCCACGGCGAGCCCGGTGAAGATGAAATTGGTGGCGTAATAGAGCGTGAAGCCCCAGCCATAGGTCGATCCCAGCGCGCCTTGCACCATCAGGTTGAGGGCTGCGATCGGATCTTCCCCGATGGCGAGGATCACCAGCCCCGAGATCACGAAGGCCAGGAGCAGGTTGATCAGCGGGATCAGGATCAGGTCGGCCCATTTTGGCATCGTTTCCATCTCAGGCCGCCTTTCCCTGCATGCCGGCCATCAGGAGGCCAAGCTCCTTCTCGTCGGTCTGGTCCGGCAGGCGCTCGCCCATGATCTGGCCGTCGAAAATGACGGCGATCCGGTCCGAAAGTGACAGGATCTCGTCCAGCTCGACCGAGACGAGCAGGATCGCCTTGCCCTCGTCGCGGAGCTGCACGAGCCGCTGGTGGATGAACTCGATCGCGCCGATATCCACGCCGCGGGTCGGTTGCCCCACAAGCAGCAGGTCGGGATTGCGCTCTATCTCGCGGGCCAGCACGATCTTTTGCTGGTTACCGCCCGAAAAGCTCTTGGCCTCCAGCCAGCAATTGGCGGGCCGGATATCAAAGCGTTCGATCTTGCCCTCGGTGTCGCGGCGCAGGGCGTCATTGTCCATCAGCAGCCCCTGCTGGTATTCCGGGTCATGGTGATAGCCGAAGGCGACGTTCTCCCACGCTCTAAAATCCATGATCAGACCGGCGCGCTGGCGATCCTCGGGGACATGGGCAATGCCGTGTTCGCGCCGCGAGCGCCCGTCGGAGTGCCTGCCGGTCAGATCCAGGCTCTCGCCGTTCATCAGCACGGTCCCGGTCGCCGGCTGCAACCCGCCCAGAACCTCCAGAAGCTCCGACTGGCCGTTGCCGGCGACGCCGGCAATTCCGAGGATTTCACCGGCCCGCACATTCAGTGAAACGCCCTTCAGACGCTCAACGCCCTTGTCATCGGTGACGTGCAGATCCTTGATGTCGACTACGACCTCACCTGGGGTGGCCGGTTTCTTGTCGACGCGCAGCAGCACCTTGCGCCCGACCATCAGCTCGGCAAGCTCGGCGGGGGAGGTTTCCGAGGTCTTGACCGTCGCGGTCATCTCGCCCCGGCGCATCACCGAGACCGTATCGGTCACATCCATGATCTCGCGCAGCTTGTGGGTGATCAGGATGATGGTCTTGCCCTGCGCCTTCAGCCCTTCGAGGATGCGAAACAGGTGATCGGCCTCCGCCGGTGTCAGAACGCCTGTCGGCTCGTCGAGGATCAGGATATCGGCCTTGCGGTAGAGCGCCTTCAGGATCTCGACGCGCTGCTGCATCCCAACCCCGATCTCCTCGATCAGCGCATCCGGGTTGACATTGAGTTCGTATTCACGGGCCAGCTCGGTCAGCTCACGGCGCGCCTTCGACAGCGACGGCCCCAGCAGGGCCCCGTCTTCCGCACCAAGGATCACGTTTTCCAGAACGGTGAAATTCTGCACCAGTTTGAAGTGCTGGAACACCATGCCAATGCCTGCAGCAATCGCCGCTTGACTGTCAGGGATCGTCGTCTTGCGACCGGAGATGAAAATCTCTCCCGCATCGGCCTTATAGAAACCGTAGAGGATCGACATCAGTGTGGACTTCCCCGCACCGTTCTCCCCGATGATGCCGTGGATCGTGCCGGGCATGACCCGGATCGAGATATCCTTGTTGGCCTGCACCGGCCCGAAGGCTTTCGAAATGCCTTTGAGTTCAATGGCTGGTGCTGCGTCGGCCATGCCTATCCCCGTTGGAGCCTCCGTGAGCGCGGCCACGCCTTTGCGCAGGCGTGGCCCCTTTTTACTTTTTTACAATGACTTAGAAGTCAAGGACCGGGCAGCTGTCATTGGTGTAGTAGGCGGTCACTTCCAGCTCGCCATCAATGATTTTCTGACGCGCGTCGTCGACGGCGGCTTTCATCTCGTCGCTGACGAGCGCTGCGTTGTTCTCATCGATAGCATAGCCCACGCCTTCATCTGCCAGACCCAGCACAAAGACACCGGTTTCCACATCGGTGCCAGCCTTCATCGCCTCGTAGACGGCGACATCAACCCGCTTGAGCATGGAGGTTAGCACCGAACCGGGATGCAGGTGGTTCTGGTTGCTGTCCACTCCGATCGAAAGGATCCCCTCATCGGCCGCGGTTTGCAGAACGCCCACGCCGGTGCCGCCGGCGGCTGCATAGATCACATCTGCGCCCTGGCTGATCTGGGCGCGGGTCAGCTCGCCGCCCTTGACCGGGTCATTCCATGCGGACGGCGTGGTACCGGTCATGTTGGCCACGATCGTTGCATCGGGATTGACCGCCTTCACGCCTTGGGCATAACCGCAGCCAAAGTGGCGGATCAGCGGGATATCCATGCCGCCGACAAAGCCCACGGTGCCGGATTTCGAGGCCATCGCCGCCATCATTCCAACCAGATAGGAGCCCTCATGCTCGGCGAAGCCGATCTGGCGCACATTCGGTGCATCCAGCCAAGTCACGTCGACGGCCACGAACTTGGTGTCCGGGTAGTCAGCGGCGACCTGGCTCAACGGATCAGCCATGGCAAACCCCATCGTGATGACCGGGTTCGCACCGGCTTCAGCAAAGCGGCGCAGGGCCTGTTCACGCTGGGCTTCGGACTGAAGCTCGATCTCGCGGTAGGTGCCGCCGGTTTCGTCGGCCCAACGCTGGCCACCGTTATGGGCCGCCTCGTTGAAGGATTTGTCAAACTTGCCGCCAAGATCGAAGATCAGCGCGGGCTCGGCCAATGCGGCCCCGGCGCTCAGCGCCAGCGTAGCAGCAGCACCCAGAAATTTCTGCATGAGGGTCATCGTTTTCTCCCAGATATTATTGTTTTGACCGGAGACGCGCGCCCCGGTTTGACGGTACCCCAGATTGGTCTGAAGTCATTTGATAATAAGGGCTGAGGGACGGCCGGCGGTCAACCGATTCGGCGCTCTGAACCTCACTCAGCAGAGC
>JABDPP010000193.1 GCA_013042765.1 Litoreibacter sp. | reverse complement strand
GGCGGAGAAGGATATCCCCTCCTCTGTTCCCAATGTTGCGGAGCGGCAGGCAGCTGAGGTCGGTTTCCGGGGGTTTCTATCGGCCGTTCTATCGAGCCAACGCAATATGCTGGCCGAGGACATGTTTAACGATCACCGAAAGCTTGAAGAGGAGCGTGTTCCTGTGCTCGCGATCTGGGGCAAAAGGGACAAGATCATACCCCCCAGTGCACTTGGCGACATGTCCCAAGCCAATCGCGGTGCCCGGCATATGACGGTGGAGGAGGCAGGCCACGGGCTGCCATACACCCACCCCAAGACAGTCGTTCAGGCCATCAAGGAATTCCTGCGCGAAGGCTAAGTGCTTCGAAGACGGATACCCGTGCTCAGAAGAATCGCCATGCCAGTTGCGTGAATTTCCTGTTTGCGTCAGCACAGGAATGTTGCGACATGGGATCAGGCAAGGTGGCATCGACGACCTATGAGATTGACCGAAACATATCAGACCCGGATTTTGGGAGGGGAACTGACAGAGGACCCGGCCCAGCGCGCGGCACTTCCATTGTTTGATGAGCTTTGCGAAAATCTCGAACTCCCGACACCACGAAAGGGGCTTTTCAAGCGGTTTTCGGCGAAAACAGAGTCTATTCCCGGCATCTATATATGGGGCGGTGTCGGACGCGGGAAATCAATGCTGATGGATCTGTTTTTCGATCAGGTCAACGAGCCGCGCAAGAAACGTGTGCATTTTCACGCCTTCATGCAGGACGTACATTCAGGCATGCATGAGGCGCGGAAGACAGGCGTTGACGACGCCATCATTCCCGTGGCTGAGAAAATTACGTCCGAAGTCAGGCTGCTCTGCTTCGATGAAATGCAGATCACCGATATCACCGATGCGATGATCGTGGGGCGACTTTTCGAACAACTTTTTGCGGCCGGGGTAGTAGTTGTTACCACGTCAAACAGGCCGCCAGATGATCTCTACAAAGACGGGTTGAACCGGGCGCTGTTCATACCCTTCATCGACCTCATCAAAGAGAGGTTGATCGTTCATGAACTGGCCAGCCCCACGGATTACCGACAGAACCGGCTGAGTGGCGAGCAAACCTACTTCACGCCCGCGAATGCGACAGCCAAGGCCCATCTGACAGAGATTTGGTCACAATTCAGCGGCGGTTTGGCCGAGGAGCTGATCTTGAGCGTCAAGGGGCGCGAGGTTCAGATCCCCCAGTTCCGCAACGGTGCAGCCCGCGCCAGTTTCTTCGATCTCTGCGGCAAACCGCTGGGTCCGGCGGACTACCTTGCCCTGGCCGAAGCGATCCGGGTGCTGATCCTTGATGACATCCCGTTGTTGTCTCGGGATAACTTCAACGCGGCCAAGCGGTTCGTCACTCTGATCGACGCGCTCTATGAAGCAAAGGTGCGCCTGATCTGTTCAGCCGCGGATATTCCGGAGCGGCTTTATCTGGAAGGGGAAGGCGCTTTCGAGTTCGAGCGGACGGCGTCACGCCTGCGGGAGATGCAGAGCGACGACTGGGGTGATGCTTAGTATCTTTCAGAAGTCTGTGTTTTAGCCGTTTTCCCGCAGAACAGAGCCTGCCAGATATAGTGAACCGCAGATCAGGATACGCGCGTCCGGTGTTTTCGACACAATGCTCTCAATAGCGCTTTCGACATCCGTGGCGGCCTCCGCCTCTATTCCCACCTTCTTAGCAGCAGCTGCGGTATCCGATGCGCTCAGAGTGGCCGTTTCGCCGGGGATCGAGACCGCAAACAGGCCTACTGCAACATCGCGTAGCGGCGTCATATAGCCCGACACGTCCTTGGTGTTGAGCATCCCGCAGATCAGAAATGTCGGGCGCTTCGGAAGCTCGCGAAGAATGCTAGAGAGTGCTGCACCCGCAGCTGGATTATGCCCACCATCGAGCCACAATTCCGCGTTCCCAGCCGCAGCGCTGAGCGGGCCGGTCTTCAGTCTTTGCATCCGGGCCGGCCAGACGGCCTGCTCCATCGCGGCTTCACAGGCCACGTCATCCATGCCCAGATGCCGTAATACGGCCAGGGCAGCTCCGGCATTCTGGACCTGATGATCCCCAATCAGGGCAGGCAGGGGAAGATCGAGCAATCCGGTCTCATCCTGAAAAACCAAACGTTCCCGTTCTTTCGTGGCATGCCAGTGCTGGCCAAACACCTGCAATGGCGCCTGCACCCGTGCCGCACGATCTTCGATCACGTCGAGCGCGACCTCGTCTTGGGGCCCGACAACACAGAGCACGCCGCGTTTAATGATGCCCGCCTTCTCGCTTGCGATCTCTGCCAGCGTATCCCCGAGGAATTGCTGATGGTCGAGAGAGACCGGAGTGATGACAGTCGCGGCAGGATTGTCTATCACATTGGTGGCATCCAGACGGCCACCAAGACCGACCTCCAACAGGCAATAATCGGCTCTAACAAGACTGAATGCGAGAATTGCGGCGACGGTCGTAATCTCGAAATAGGTGATCGCTTCACCGTTGTTGGCCGCGTAGCATTCATCCAGCACGGCAGTAAGATCCGTCTCGGAAATCAGCTCTCCTGCCAGTGTAATACGCTCATGAAAGCGGGCCAGGTGAGGAGATGTATAGGCATGCACGCGCTTTCCGGCCCCTTCAAGGCCCGCGCGGATCATCGCCTGCGTCGATCCTTTGCCGTTTGTTCCAGCGATATGGATCACTGGCGGCAGCTTGCGCTCCGGATGATCCAGGGCCTCCAGAAGCCGCCACACACGGTCGAGCGTCAGATCGATGATTTTCGGATGAAGCGCCATCATCCGGTCAAGGATGGCGTCACTCTGTTGAGGGTTCACGCCTTGTTTTCCGCCTTAACAGAGCCCTTTTCTTGCTCCGCTTCTGTCGCCTTTGGCTCTTCGATAGGTGCAGGCAAGTCGCCCTTCACAGCAGGCGGCTGGTCGCTCAGCATTCGCAAGATCGTAACCAGTTCGTCCTTGAGGTCCTTGCGGTGCGTGACGCGGTCCAACATGCCGTGATCCAGAAGATACTCGGCGCGCTGAAAACCTTCCGGCAGCTTCTCGCGGATTGTCTGCTCAATCACCCGGGGGCCGGCAAAACAGATCAGGGCATTGGGTTCCGCGATATGCACATCTCCGAGCATCGCGTAGGAAGCCGTGACACCGCCAGTGGTCGGGTGCGTAAGAACCACGACATAGGGCAATCCGGCTTCCTTAAGCATTTCAACGGCAACCGTCGTGCGCGGCATCTGCATGAGGCTGAGAATACCTTCCTGCATCCGTGCTCCGCCTGCGGCCGTACAAACCACATATGCGCATTTGCGGGCCAGTGCCCGCTCGGCGCCCGCGCAAAACGCAGTGCCGACAGCCATGCCCATCGAACCGCCCATGAACCCGAAATCC
>JABDPP010000067.1 GCA_013042765.1 Litoreibacter sp. | reverse complement strand
CTGGATGGGCGAGACAGATATTTTCATCTATCCGGGCTTCGAGTTCAAAGTCACAGACGCCCTGATGACGAATTTCCACCTTCCCAAATCCACGCTAATGATGCTGGTCTCCGCGTTGATGGGGCGCGAGCGGATGGAACGGATCTACGACCACGCAATTGTCGAACGATACCGGTTCTTCTCCTACGGTGACTCGTCCTTACTGGTTCCGTGATATCTGCGCAGTACGGGCGGGCTGACACGTTCGGCAGACGCGTTAAACGACCAGATTAGGTCGTTGCCGGACTACAAATTTCTTATGGAAATGAGCATGGTAGGGGCGACTCACCCACCACCTGGACAGGTTTCATGATCAAGGTCTTCTTCAACTCATGGGCGCTCCTTTTGGGCATGATGCTCCTGATGGTGGGCAACGGCCTGCAGGGTACGCTAATGGGTGTGCGCGGTGGCATCGAAGGCTTCTCCACTCTCGAGCTGTCGCTCGTTACCTCGGCCTATTTCCTCGGATTTCTGGGTGGCTCGCGCATGACGCCCGAGGCGATCCGCAGAGTAGGGCACGTGCGGGTTTTCGCAGCCCTTGCCTCCCTGATCTCTGCCGCGCTTATCCTCTACCCGGCGATGACCTACAGCTGGGCGTGGATCCTGCTGCGGGTCGTGGTGGGCTTTGCCTTCTCGGGCGTTTACGTGACGGCGGAAAGCTGGCTGAACAATGCCTCGACCAACGAGACGCGCGGCCAGACCCTGTCGCTTTACATGATCGTTCAGATGGCGGGTATCGTCGCGGCACAGGGCCTGATGAACGTGGCCGATCCGGCGGGCTATCTGCTTTTCGTGATCCCCTCTGTTCTGGTGTCGATCTCATTTGCCCCGATCCTGCTGTCAGTGGTCCCGACGCCTGCCTTCGAGACCACCAAGTCAATGAGCTTGCGGCAGCTCTATTCCATATCGCCTCTCGGCTTCGTCGGGATGATGCTTCTGGGCAGTGTCTTTTCTGCCCAGTTCGGCATGTCCTCTGTCTATGCAACCGAGGTCGGGCTCAGCGTTGGCGAGATCTCTATCTTCATCTCGTCGATCTTCGTTGGTGCGATGCTCCTGCAATACCCGATTGGCTGGCTGTCGGATCGGATGGACCGCCGAGTTCTTATTCTGATCGTGGCTGTGCTGGGGGCAGGGGCCAGCTTCCTCGGCTGGATCGGCGGGCAATATTTCCCGGCGCTGCTCGCTGCCGGTTTCGTACTTGGCGGGATGTCGAACCCGCTCTATTCGCTGCTCATCGCTTATACCAATGACTACCTCGATACCGACGATATGGCGGCGGCCTCCGGAGGGCTGATCTTCGTGAACGGAATGGGCGCGATTGCGGGTCCTATCGTCACCGGTTGGATCATGACCACGCTCGGTCCATCTGGCTTCTGGTTATTCATTCTGGGCCTCATGCTGGCCATGGCACTCTATGCGGCTTATCGCATGACCCGCCGGGTCAGCGCCTATGCCGAGGAAGAAGATTACGAGATGGTGCCTTACACCACACTGACACCCAGCTCGACGCCTGTTGCCGTCGAGGCAGCTCAGGAGCTCTATGTTGAGGCGGCAGAAGAACTGGCCGAGCAATCGGGCGAAGAGGACACAGTCTGATGGAAAGCGGAAAAAAAACTTGCGAAATCAAAAAACAATTGTAACGGTTTTGTTGCACTTGGGGCAAATCGACAAGGGAGGGAACAGCCATGTCGACGCCTGAAAAAATCCTGGCCTTTTGGCTGGATGAAGTCGGACCGGATGGGTGGTATTCCGGTGGCGACGCTCTGGACGAAGAAATCCGTAAACGCTTCATAAAGACCTGGGAGAACGCTGCAGCGGGCGCTTACTCCCTCTGGCTGACCTATCCCAGTGGGGCGCTGGCCTACATCATCCTCACCGATCAGTTTTCGCGCAACATGTTCCGGGGGCGACCTGAGGCCTTCTCAACGGACAAGGTGGCGTTGGCGGTGTCGAAGATCGCTGTGGACCGGAAATGGGATCTCAAGATCGATGAGCCGGCCCGGCAGTTCTTCTACCTGCCGATGATGCATTCCGAATGCATCTCGGATCAGGAACGTTGCGTGCGCATGTTGTTGACCCGGATGCCGGAGACGGGCGCAGACAACCTGCTGCATGCCAAAGCCCACCGCGACGTGATCCGGAAGTTCGGACGCTTTCCGTTCCGCAATGAAGCCTTGTCGCGGCGGGGTACTGAGCCTGAAAGTGAGTTTCTGTCCAGCGGCGGTTACGGCGCAACGGTTCGGATGCTGCAGGCCTCCTGAGCCTCCGGCTCTGGCTCAACGGGCAATCGCCACCGATAGAGGTGGGTGATCTGCGTTGCGACATTGTCTCGCGGCACTCCTGTGTTGAGCGAAATGAAAAAATAGTTTAACGCTAAACTATATTTATTTCTGGAGATGACAGATGGCTGCGAAATCCTTTGATCTGGTTGTAATCGGTGCTGGGCCCGGAGGTTATGTCGCTGCCATCCGTGGCGCACAGCTCGGTTTGAGCGTCGCTGTCGTCGAACGCGAAAACCTCGGTGGCATTTGCCTCAACTGGGGCTGCATTCCGACCAAGGCGATGCTGCGATCCTCGGAAGTCTTTCACCTGATGCACCGAGCCAAGGAATTCGGCCTCAAGGCCACCGGGATCGATTACGATCTTGAAGCGGTCGTCAAACGCTCTCGCGGGATTGCAGGTCAGCTGAACAGCGGCGTTGGTCATCTTCTGAAGAAGAACAAGGTCACCACGATTATGGGCGAGGCAACGATCCCCGCCAAAGGAAAGGTTTCCGTCAAGACCGAGAAGGGCACCGAAGAACTGACCGCCAAAAACATCGTTCTGGCCACAGGCGC
>JABDPP010000066.1 GCA_013042765.1 Litoreibacter sp. | reverse complement strand
GTTGACCGCCATCCTGCCGTATCGCGATGACCTGATTGGCAACCCGATCCTGCCGGCTCTGCATGGCGGCGTGACGGCGGCGTTTCTCGAGGTGACGGCGATCGTTGGGCTGACGTGGTCGGCGCTTTGGAATGAGCTTGAAGAAGCGCCTGTCGCGCCCGAGATCTGGGTAAGTCCACGGATCCCCAAGACGATCGATTTCACCGTGGATTACCTGCGGTCCGGCTTGCCTCGCGACGCCTATGCACGGGCCCGGGTCAACCGGTCGGGACGGCGCTACGCCTCGGTCCATGTGGAGGCTTGGCAGGATAACCGCAGCCGCCTTTTTGCGCAGGCTACCGGGCATTTCCTGATGCCAGCGCCCCTTGATTCCGCAGGCTGAGGTCATGGCGCGGCAGATAACCCATTCACGGGTTCTCAAGATCGCGTTCCCGATCATGTTGTCGAACGCGACCGTGCCAATCCTGGGTGCGGTGGATACCGGCGTTGTCGGACAAATGGGCGAGGCGGCGCCGATTGGTGCGGTGGGCATTGGTGCCATAATCCTGACCGGGATCTACTGGCTTTTCGGCTTCCTGCGCATGGGCACGGTCGGCCTGACATCGCAGGCCCATGGCGCGGGTCAGACAGGGGAAGTCGCAGCCATGCTGTCGCGGGCACTCTTGTTGGGGGGCGGGGTAGGGATCGGTCTCATCCTGTTACAGGTTCCGCTGTTCTGGGCGGCCTTCCAGCTCTCACCCGCCTCATCCGAGGTCGAGAGCCTGGCCCGCGAGTATATGCAAATCCGGATCTATTCCGCCCCGGCGGCAATCGCGCTCTACGGGATCACGGGCTGGCTTATTGCGCTGGAGCGCACGCGGGGTGTGCTGGCAATCCAGATCTGGATGAATGGCCTGAACATCCTGCTCGATCTCGTCTTCGTGCTGGGTCTGGGCTGGGGCGTGGGCGGTGTGGCCATGGCAACCTTTATTGCGGAATGGTCCGGGTTGCTACTTGGGCTGTGGCTGTGCCGCGAGGCGTTCCGGGGTGCGGCCTGGAAGGATAAGGCCCGGGTCTTCGATCGCACCCGCCTAACGCGTATGGCGTCCGTGAACAGCGATATACTGATCCGGACGCTGTTTCTGGAAGCGGCTTTCATTTCTTTCCTGTTTTTTGGTGCCGATTTTGGCGACGTGACGCTGGCAGCCAACCAGATTCTGCTGCAATTCCTCTACATCACGGCCTATGCGCTGGACGGGTTCGCCTTTGCGGCGGAAACACTGGTCGGGCAGGCGCTGGGCGCGCGGGAGCGCCGCCGATTGCGCAGGTCGGCCATTTTGACCTCGCTCTGGGGCGCCATAAGCGTCGGCGTCCTCGGGATCTGCTTCGCGATATTCGGAGGCGGTGTGATCGATATTATGACCACCGCGCCGGAGGTTCAGGCGGAGGCCCGTGATTACCTGATCTATATGGTTGCGGCGCCCTTCGTAGGGGTCGCTGCCTGGATGTTCGATGGCATTTTCATCGGCGCGACGCGGACCCGGGACATGCGCAACATGATGGCGCTGTCGTTCGCCGTGTATTGTCTGTCGCTCTGGGTGCTGATGCCCCCTTATGGAAACCACGGGCTTTGGATGAGCTTGCTGATCATGTTCATCGTGCGTGGCATCACATTGGGGTTGCGCTATCCGGCGCTCGAGGCGCAGGCGGATCAGCCTGCCTGAGCAGGGCTGGCCAGCGCAGAGCGGAGGACAGCAATAATGTTCTCTGGAACATTGCTGGCGGCGAAGAAGTTCGTTGTGTCGTCGTATCGGATAGGCATGCAAAGTTCAGACGCGGTTGGTACTTGCCCAAGTGTTGGGCTCGGGCGATCCGTGAAGCGCAAAAGCGGGCGCAAAAGGCCCGATGCGATAGATGCTTCATGTTCTTCGGCAGTGCCGACGATCGCGTCGAGGTGGCCACATCGCAGCATCTCTCCGAGTTTGCGCGCCGAATTAGAAGGGACGTATTGGTGCAAGGTCTTCGTTTCTCTATCTAGTGCGGCAGCCAATCTGGCCGGGGCAAGCCCGGTACCCAGCCCGCCCAGTTTGAGGTTCGGGCGATCCTGCGCCCATTCTCGGTAGTCTTCAAACCGTGTGATCGGTTTTCGGTAGCTGGCGAAGAGCGCCATATCCGCCGCAGGCTGAGATGCGATAGGTGCCAGCGCGGAAAATTCCCGCGCGAGATCCGCTTTATCGGTGAGGGCAACAAGGCCGTTATCGGCGACAAGGAGCCTGTGCACGGGGTCTCGGCCGGTTGTGATCTCGCGTAACGCCTGCAAGCCTGATCCGCCTGGTTTGTAGCTTGGTTGAATTGTCAGGCGATCTACGGTCGCGTCCTGAATCCATCGGGTGATCCGGAGTGTGCTGTCATCTTCGTGGCGGCTGAAGATCAGTTTCACCGGCTGCGTTTGAGGCCGGACGCTGGCGTTTAACGGCTGGCTGATCAGCGCGAGCGATGCGGCAGCATGGCCAAGAACGGAACGGCGGGTGAAGAAATGGGTCATTGATATAATTTCCCTGAAATGGGCGTTGCGAGCGATCAGAGCGTCGCTGAGAGCCGAAATAAGTGCCGCTTTTCGGGGAAATACGTTGGAAACGCACGAGAATTCGGGTGAGTGTGTAAGGTGTATTCTTGACTCGCTGAAAAACAGTAATGTTGTAAGGTCGCATTGCCTGATATCAGATCGGTTCAATCAGTTGCGGACCCGTGGCCCTGTTGGAATTGACCGCCGGATCAACCCGGTGGAACTCCAGATC
>JABDPP010000167.1 GCA_013042765.1 Litoreibacter sp. | reverse complement strand
GTGACGGAAAGGGAAGGCAAGCTTTTCGGACGCGGAACCTGTGACATGAAAGGCTTTGATGCGTTGGCATTGGCCGCAGTGCCGCTGGCGCTCGAAAAAGGCCTCAAACGGCCGCTTCAGATCGCATTGAGCTATGACGAAGAGGTGGGTTGTGTTGGCGCTCCGCGGATGATTGCCGAGATGCGGGATATCCTGCCGCCGGCCGACGCCGTGGTGGTGGGCGAGCCTTCCATGATGAAGACGGTCTCCGCTCATAAGGGGGGCTTTGGCTACTGGTTGCATGTGCACGGATTCGAGGTGCACTCCTCGCTCATGCATACCGGCGTCAATGCCATCATGCATGGCGCCAAACTCATCGACTGGGCCAACCAGCAAAACGAGATCAACATGGCCAAGGAGCCGACCGCGCTTGCCGCGCAGTTCGACCCGCCGTTTACCACCGTTCACACCGGTCGGATCTGGGGCGGGACAGCGCATAATATTACCGCGAAAGACTGTGAGTTCGGCATCGATTTCCGTCTCGTCCCGGGTGAGGACATGGAAACCTATCGCCAGGCGCTGATGGACCGGGTCGCCGAAGTGGAGGCGGAGATGCAGGCGGTCCATCCCGATACGTCGATCGAAGTGACGCAGCGGTTCCGCGTCCCGGCGCTGATGCCCGAGGAGGACGGCGCTGCCGAACGTCTGGTGCGCGCGCTTACCGGGGACAATGGCACGCATGTGGTGAGCTATGGCACTGAGGCCGGCCAGTTTCAGGAAAAGGATTACAGCGCCATTATCTGTGGTCCGGGGGACATCGCGCAGGCCCACCAGCCAAACGAATACATAACGCTTGATCAGTTCAAACAGGGCGAGGCGTTCATGCACAGCCTCGTTGACCAACTCACGCGCTAGAGTGGGGACAGGTAAGGTTAAAGGACCGGCAACTCGGTCGTTTCCTTGATCTCCTCCATCACGAAGCTGGCGGAAACATCTTTGAGGTCCAATTTCGCGATCAGTCGCTGATACAGTCGGTCATAGGCTTGGACATCAGCGACGCGGGCCCGGATCAGGTAGTCCTGCATGCCCGAGGTCCGGTACACGCCGAGGATCTCAGGAAAGCTGCGCACGACATTTGCGAAGGTGCCGGCCCAGGCGGCATCATGCCGGTCCGTCTTGATCGAGATGAACACGACCAGTTGCAGGCCGACCCGGGCCGGATCCACCAATGCGACCTTGCCGATCAGGATCCCGGCCTCCTCGAGTCGCTTGATCCTGCGCCAGGTGGCATTGCGCGACAGGCCAATTTCCTCGCTTAATACCTCAACGGATCGATCTGCATCGCGTTGCAGATGTCTCAGTATCTTGAGATCATACCCATCAAAATTCTCCATAATATCTACATTAGTGAGAAAATATCCCAATAAAAAGGAAAAACAGGAAGTATTTGGGCAGAATTATCCGTGCGAACGTGGAATAAACTGCTGAGACCTCAAAGGAGACAAGCCATGCACGCCATTTTCAACCTTTTCACCGCCCACCCCGGTTCCGTTGACGAAACCTATGGGGAGCACTTCCGCTTTGCACTGGGTTTCAGCGCGCTGCTGTTCGGGGCAGCTTTCGCGGCCCTCGTTCATGCGATTTTGCCGTTTATGTTTGAGAAGACCGCCAGCCGCCTGATCGCGCAGCTTTATGAGCGCACACATAATCGGGGTCGCGCCTGAGCCCCCTTGTAGCCTGCGGCGGGATCGTTCATTTACCTTTCGAACTCAAGAAGGAGCGCATCCAATGCCCGTAAAGAACCGTTTCGCCGAATTGCTGCCTGAGATCACCGAGTGGCGCCGCGATCTCCATGAGAACCCGGAAATCCTTTTCGAGACGCACCGCACAAGTGCGCTGGTGGCCGAGAAACTGAAGGAGTTTGGGTGTGACGAGGTTGAAACGGGGATCGGGCGCACCGGCGTTGTCGGTGTGATCAAGGGCAAGTCAGACAACTCAGGCAAAACGATCGGTCTTCGTGCGGATATGGATGCATTGCCGATCCTCGAGGCCACCGGGCTCGATTATGCATCGAAAACCCCGGGCGCCATGCATGCCTGCGGTCATGACGGGCATACCGCGATGCTGCTCGGGGCGGCCAAATACCTCGCGGAGACCCGCAATTTCGATGGCACCGTGGTTGTCATCTTCCAGCCGGCTGAAGAGGGCGGCGGTGGCGGCCGCGAGATGTGTGAAGACGGCATGACCGACCGCTGGTCGATCGATGAGTATTACGGGATGCACAACTGGCCGGGGATGCCGGTGGGGTCCTTCCACATTCGCCCTGGGCCGTTTTTTGCGGCGACCGATACATTTGATATCCATGTCGAAGGGCGCGGAGGCCATGCAGCCAAGCCCCATGAGACGATCGATACCACGGTTGCGGCGAGCAACATGGTGATGGCGCTCCAGAGCATCGTGTCGCGCAACGCCGATCCGGTTCAGCAGATCGTCGTCTCCGTCACCTCGTTCGAGACGGAGAGCAAAGCCTACAACGTCATCCCGCAGCATGTGCATCTGCGCGGAACGATCCGCACCCTGACACCGGAGGCGCGAGCGCTGGGCGAAAAGCGCCTGAAAGAGATCGCTGAGGCAAGTGCAAATGTCTACGGGGCGACAGCTCGCGTCGAATTCCACCCTGGTTATCCGGTAATGACGAATTGGGAAGAACCGACCGAATTTGCGGCTGCCGTTGCCTCGCGCGTTTCCGGCAGCTGTGGCGAGGCGCCTCTGGTTATGGGGGGGGAGGATTTTGCCTATATGCTGGAGGAGCGTCCGGGCGCTTATATCCTTGTGGGTAACGGCGAAACGGCACCGGTGCACCATCCGGGATACAATTTCAATGACGAGACGATCCCGGCCGGGTGTTCCTGGTGGGCGGAGATCGTGGAACAGCGTCTCCCGGCCTGATAGCGTTTCGCATCCAAGGGGCTACGGGAAAAGAAAGAGAAGGATATTTTTGTCGCCTAGGCGACACATTTTTTGTACGCTGCATGCCATAACTGGTTGCGCGCCGTGAGTGGTGTGTCTTGTTTTTGCGGCTGAGCTTTTGGGGTGCCGGGGGTATCCAGTAGGAAGACTATGTTTTCAGAAGATCTGTCGGGAGGTTAGGGTGACCTGACCTTCCGACTTTCGTTTGGAGACGTGATCCGAGCTTCGGGCAGAGGGGTGGCTTGATGAAAAATAGCTTGAGGTTTGAACACTTGCTCGAGTGCGAACTGCTCAAGGACATGTCCGAAGATGATCGGATCGATTTCCTCGATTCCTGTTCTCTGCGCAGTTTTTCGAAACCCACATTGATCCTTGCTCAAGGTGAACCCGCCAATGGCATGACCCTGATTGCAGAGGGCGTCGTTGAGGTAAGCTGCATCGGCCCGGAGGGGCACCAGTCCATCATCAACCATGCCGGGCCTGGCGAAACACTGGGGGAGATCGAGGCAATTGGGGAGCGTATGTGCGCGGCCTCCTGCGTGGCCTTTCCGGGTGCCGTTACCCTGTTTTGCGCGACACCCCTTCTTTTTGGCCAGCTGCGATCGACAGTCTTCGTGCGCAATCTGCTCGCGATCCAGAGCGACCGCATCTCCCGAGATAACATGTTCAAGATGGTCGATCAGTTCTACACAGTTGGCCAGCGGCTCTGCAAATACCTCCACCGGATGTCGACGTCGACCGCGACATTGACGCTGAGTCAGGCACATCTGGCCGAGATTGTCGGCTGTTCACGGCAGACGGTGAACAAGGAACTTGGGCAGCTACGCGACAAGGAACTGATTGCGATCAACAAGCGGAAAATCAGGGTCCTCAATCGCGAGGCATTGGGTGCCTTGGCTGCGGACATGAGCCTCGACCGTGCGGGTGCGCCGCGGCATTGATTTGCGATTGATGTCTGCGGCTACGGCTGTGCGGCAGGGTTAGTCTTTTTGCCAAAGTTCCTGATACACCGCTTCAATGCCGGCGGCCTCAGCGCTTGCGCTGAAGCTGGACTGCGCCACGTCTCTGGCCGCACGCGCTGCGGCGTCGTAGAGATCGTCTCTACTTAACAATGACTTAGCCGCCGTCGCGGCCGCTGCCGCATCTTCCAGTGCGACAATGATGCCGGCGCGTCCCTGTGCCGAGAAATCGGAGTAATACCCGGTTTCTGTGCCGACAAACGGCACGCCCGATGCCATGCCTTCAAGGGGCACCATGCCGTAGCCCTCGTAGCGCGGCAGTTGCACGACCAGTGACAGGCTGCGCATCAAAGCGGGTAGAGCGTCCGCAGCCACCTCCCCGGGAAAGAGAATGCGGTCGGACAGGCCTGCGGCTCTGGCTTTTTCGATGAGGCCAGCCTGAAAGCCGCGATGCTCGTTCCCGGCGCGTCCGATCACGAGCGCTGTCGCCCCCGGCACCTGGGGCAGAAGCCGCAGCATAGCCTCGACAAAGAGATCGGTTCCTTTCTCGGGGCGGATCCGTCCGATTGTGGCGATCCCCATTGTGCCGCCGAACCCCTGCGCCCGCCACGCCTGCGCGCGATTGGCGGCCGGAGTGAAGAGCTCCGTATCTACCCCGTGCGGGACGACCGCGCGTACATGGGGGACGAAATCCGCGGCTGCCTCGGTCGTGGCAATCACCGCATCCATCCGCGAGATCAGGAGGCGGGGATAGGCCGAATGCAGGCGTTGTGCAGCGGAAGTGAAAACAATCCGGATCGGCAGGCGGGCCACATCGCGGGCCCAAAGCGCCACGCGCATTTCCGGGTTGCGGCGCACGTGCCAGATCGAGAACGGTTTCCCTTCGGGCGGGGTGCGCGACAGGTTGCGGGCCTCGGCACGTGTGATCGGGTCCGGAGCCCCGGGCAGAGGGTGGCCGACCAGACGCAGATCGTGCAGATGCATCTGCTGGCGCACCACATTGGCGGCTGTCGCCGATACACCCGTGAAATTGCGATTGAAATTCGTCACGTAGAGATCTGGCATGGCCGCTCACTCTTCCAAAAAGCCGACCCGTTACGTCACAAATCCGGTCGGTCAGCCGCCGGTATGGGACATGTGCCGGGACATCTGGCCACCCAGTTCCTGGCGGGAGTAATCGAAATCGTGCCCCTTTGGTTTCAGCCCGATCGCGGCGCGAATGGCTTCTTCCAATGGGGCGTCCGCCTCTGAGGCGCGCAAGGGCTCCCGTAGGTCCGATTTACCTTCCTGACCGAGACAGGTGTAGATCTCTCCGGTGCAGGTGATCCGGACGCGGTTGCAGCTTTCGCAGAAATTATGCGTAAGAGGCGTGATGAAACCGATCTTCTGGCCTGTTTCCTCGATCCGGACGTAGCGGGCAGGGCCACCGGAGCGCTCTGCCAGATCCGTCAGCTCGAACTGCTCGGCGAGCGTTGCGCGAAGGTCCTTGAGCGACCAATACTGGCCAAGACGGTTTTCGTTGCCGATATCGCCCATGGGCATCACTTCGATGAAAGTGAGGTCCATGTCGTGTTCGGCGCACCAGACGGCGATGTCAAAAAGCTCGCTTTCGTTGAAACCCTTCAGGGCCACCACGTTGATTTTGACCCGAAGACCAGCCTTAAGAGCCGCTTCGACACCACGCAGAACCTGCGGCAGTCGGCCCCAACGGGTGATCTCCGCAAATTTGTCCTCGTCCAGAGTATCGAGCGATATATTCACCCGCCGCACGCCAGCTGCGTAAAGCGCGTCGGCATATTTCTCCAACTGCGAGCCGTTCGTGGTCAGTGTCAGCTCTTTTAACGCTCCGCTTTCCAGATGACGCGCCATGCCGTCAAAGAAGGTCATGATCCCGCGGCGCACCAGCGGTTCGCCGCCTGTAATCCGCAGCTTTTCAACACCAAGCCTAATGAAGGCGGAGCACATGCGGTCCAGCTCCTCGAGCGTCAGAAGCTCCTTTTTGGGAAGGAACTGCATGTTCTCGGACATGCAATAGACGCAGCGGAAGTCACAGCGGTCGGTGACGGACAGGCGCAGATAGGTGATGGCGCGCTGAAACGGATCAATCAAAGGGGCGTTCATGCGAGAAGACTACTGCGGGTCTCATACGGCTACAAGTCGATAAGCGACTATTTCAATCAAGAATAAGCGATCGATCATTCCGGATCTTGCGGGTTTGCAGGAAGAAGGCGAGCGGCTTCTTTCCGGGCAAAGGGTTTCATCCGGTCGCCATGGGTATCGAGAAACTCACTGACCCGATCGGGATCATGTTTTGACAGGTCGCGCAGCCACCAGGCCACGGCTTTCTGAATGAAGCGGTTCGGGTCGTCCGCGTAATTCGCAGCCCAGCCCAAAACCCTTTCGCGTAAGGCAATGTCGGCAGGTTTGGGATCGTTTTGCTTGGTCCAGGGCAGGGTCATGACCAATGCCGCACGGCGGGTCCACATATGTTCCGAACGGGTCCAGTCCTCGACCTGACCGATGCGGGTGGGGTCCCAGACCAGACGTTTCTGACCGGCGATAGAGGCGTGATCGGCAAGCGCCCAGCCATCGAAATCCGGTACCCAGGAGGCAATCAGCTCCCATGATGGCTGATCATCGGGGCGCAGGCGTGCCTGCGTCAGAAGCTTGGCTGCGGCAACGCGGGCTTCATGGAAATCGGTCTTCCAAAGATCGCTTGCGAGCGCCACGCGCCCGGGGACATCGAGCGCCGCGCGCCAGTCTTTGACCAAGGCGTCGATCACTGGATTGGCAACACCAAGATAGACTCGCGGGGCCTTATGATACGAAGCCATTTCAGCGGCTTTCATGGTGTTCTCATGGGCGCGGAGCTGTTCCAGCGCGGCCTCTGCGGTCAGGCTCACTCGGTTTCACCGATACTGAGGGCGAGGATATCCGTGGGCTTGCCGTCCAGCGTCTCGGCGTTCTTTTCGGCCCAGAACTTTTCGATCCCCTCAGCGCCCTTGTCCTCGTTCCAGTGGGTCAGGGTGTCCCGCTCTCCTGCGAACTCCATGAAGGGAACCGCATATCCGCAGGAGGTCTGGACCAGATCGACCGTCATGTCGAAGATCTGACGGGCGCCAACCGAACTCGGAAAGAGCGCGTAGAGCTCTTCCCACCTTGCATCGGTGCGGTGCACGGCATGCGCTGTCCCATACATCCGCAAGATCAGCGGGCGCTTTGAGAACGAACACCACATCAGCGTCATGCGCGGGTCTTCGGTCAGATGTGCGGCGGTCTCGTTGCCGCTGCCGGTCAGGTTGAGCCAGAGCACGCGGTTGGGGCCCAGGATCCGCAGGCTGTCCATGCCCTTCGGGGAGACGTTGACCCGCCCCTCGGGGGCGGCACTTCCCGAAAAGAAGATGTGCTGCGCTTCGACAAACTCGCGATGTGCGTCGCTGATCTCGGGGTAGTGTTTTGCCATTATTCCACCGTTACGGATTTTGCGAGGTTGCGGGGCTGATCGACATCCGTGCCCTTGGCGACCGCCGCGTGGTAGGACAGAAGCTGCGCAGGGATGGCATAAAGGATCGGTGCCAAGATAGGGGTCACTGCTGGCATGATGATGGCTTCCCACACGCCGTCACCTGCTGCCTCGGACCCCTTGGCGTCGGTGATCAAAACGACCTTTCCGCCGCGTGCCATGACCTCCTGCATATTGGAAACCGTTTTCTCGAAGAGCTCGTCGCGCGGGGCGAGTACCACCACGGGCACCGTCTTGTCGATCAGCGCGATCGGGCCATGTTTCAACTCACCGGACGCGTAGCCCTCAGCGTGTATGTAACTGATTTCCTTTAGTTTCAGAGCGCCTTCCAATGCCAGCGGGTAGAGCGGGCCACGGCCAAGGAACAACACATCGCGAGCGCTGGAGATCTTCCCCGCTATCGCGGCGATGGTGTCTTCCATGCCGAGCGCCTGGTTCAGCAGACCCGGCATGCTGCGGAGCGCGTCGAGATGCTCGGTTAGTTCTGTGTCGGTTATCCTACCGCGTTGCTTCGCGGCGAGAAGCGCGAGCATGGCCAGTGACAGCAACTGGCAGGAAAAAGCCTTGGTTGAGGCTACGCCGATCTCCACACCGGCATGGATCGGAAGGGCGATGTCGCTTTCCCGCGCGATCGAGCTTTCCGGCACATTTACGATGGAGATGATCTTGGCTGCCTTGTCCTGCGCATAGCGTAACGCGGCGAGCGTGTCCGCTGTCTCCCCCGACTGGCTGACGAAGATTGCGAAGGATTTGTCCGAAATGGGAGGGTTGCGATAGCGGAACTCGGACGCGATATCGGTTTCCACCGGCAGGCCCGCGAGTTGTTCGAACCAGTATTTCGCCACCTGACAGGCGATATGGGCGGTGCCGCAGGCCACCATCACCAGTCGGTCGGTCTGACTGAAATCAATAGGCTCGGAGGGCAGCTCGACCCCGGTGCCTTCTGCGTTCATATAGGCGGCAATGGCCTCGGCGAGGACCGTCGGTTGCTCCGCGATCTCCTTGGCCATGAAATGCTTGTATCCGCCCTTCTCGACGCGGGCGGCGTCCGGTTTGATCGTGCGTATCTCTCGGTTCGCGCGCCGGCCGGAGCTGTCGAAGATCTCAAGACTGTCGCGGGTCAGGATGGCGCGGTCGCCTTCTTCAAGATAGGTAACCTGGCTGGTCATCGGGGCCATCGCAATCGCGTCGGACCCCACGAACATCTCGCCGTCGCCATGACCGATTGCGAGGGGCGATCCCTTGCGTGCAGCGATCATCAGGTCTTCCTCGCCCTCGAACAGGAAACACAGGGCGAACGCGCCTTCCAGGCGCGAGATTGTTTTTTCAGCCGCCTCGCGGGGATCAAGGCCATCGCTCAGGTAATGCTCGGCCAGAAGTACCACGGTTTCGGTATCAGTCTCGGTGCTGGACTGCACGCCAAGCTCAGCCAGCTCGGCGCGCAACTCCTTGAAATTCTCAATGATGCCATTGTGTACGACGGCGACGCGACCGGCACGGTGCGGGTGAGCATTGGCAACCGTGGGGGCACCATGGGTTGCC
>JABDPP010000159.1 GCA_013042765.1 Litoreibacter sp. | reverse complement strand
GAGCAGGACGACTGGACGCAGGAGGGTTGGAAAATCCCGGGTGACAAGGCGGACGCGCTGCGAGATTTTGGCGGTTGGGATCCGGTGCTCTCCGCGATCATCGAGGCGGCGGATCAGCCTCACCGGTGGGCTTTGCATGACCGTCCACCACTGGTCACGTGGGTGGATGGTCCGGTTACCGTGCTGGGCGACGCGGCGCATCCGATGCTGCCTTCCATGGCGCAGGGCGCAGTTCAGGCGCTGGAGGATGCGGTCGTGCTGGCCACCTGCCTCGCGACGCAGTCGGATCTCTCCTCAGCGCTCACCGACTATGAGAAAACCAGAAAACCACGGGTGACGGCCGTGCAGGAGCGCTCTGCCGCCAATCTGAGAATGTTCCACCATCGCAGTACGACCAGACAGCTTTTGGCCTACGGTCCGATCTGGCTCGCTGCCCATCTTTCCACCAACCTGATCCACGCGCGGCAGGACTGGATCTACGGTGAGGACGTCGCTACGGCGTTTCTGGAAACAGAATCCAAGTAGCTCGCGCACCCAGTTAAGGCGGCGTAGTCATCCTCGATCACATGGATCGGGAAGTTCTGCATGAAACCTGCGAAGCGGCCTTTGTCGCGAAAAGCCTCGATGAAGCCAAGCGCGCGGAAATGAGCGGCAAAGGCCCGGGCGACACCGCCGGCAAAATAGATGCCGCCGAAGGGCAGGGTGATCAGAGATAGGTTTCCGGCCACGGTGCCCAACATGCGCACGAACATCTCTGCCGCGTCCCGCGCAATGGGATCTGTGTTGCTCTCGAATGCCTGCATAATATCGGCAGCGGATTTCTCGGCGGGAGACCCTGCTTCCTCGCTGAGCCAGTGATAGACACGTTCCAGCCCGCGACCCGAGAGCATGTCTTCGACCGCTGGGAATCCGTGCGCTGTCTCAAAATGCCGGATCAGGCGCAACTCATCTTCGTCGCGGACCGGCAGGTTGGCGTGGCCGGCCTCAGATGGGGGTACGATGCGCCCATGCGGTGTCTCGTAAACCGGTGCAATGTTGAAGCCGGTGCCGACCCCGAGCACAAGTTTGGTGTCGGAGGCGGCGTCGCCCGTTCCGGGAGCCAAAGTTGTGACCGAGCCTTCCGCAAGGTTGCCGATTGCGAATCCTTGGGCCTGCAGGTCATTGAGTATCGACACGTTTTCAGCCTGTGTGGCCCGGGTCAGTGCGGCCTCGTCAATCTCCCAGTCCAGATTTGTCATCGTGCCGCGGCCCGCCTTGACCGGTCCGGCCAACGCGATGCAGGCGCCTATGCAGATCACGTCGCCCTGGGTGTCGAGAAAGGACCGCAATATAGTCTCGAGCCCCGGCGCCTCCGCATTGCGGTACCGTGAGACGGTCTCGGTGAGCAGCGTGGCGCCGCGCGCCAGGGCCACACGCGTATTCGTCCCGCCGATATCAGCGACCAGTGTATATGTCTCAGCGGTTTGGCGGCTCATTGGTCTTTTTGTCCGGGTTCTCGTATGCCTCACGGTGATAGGTGGCTTTCGTTATCCGCTCAAGTGGCTGCCACCGACCAACCCAGGAAAGGCATTTATAGGGTTGGTGTGTTAGCGCTAACATGATAAGTCAAGCCAAATCTACCTACGGAGAGTCCCATGGCGCTCAATACCACCATTGCACGCGTAACACAGCGTATCCAGGAGCGTTCGACCGAGAGCCGCGCGACCTATCTGGAGCGAATGCGTCGTGCTGCCGAAGACGGGCCGCGCCGCGCGCATCTGACCTGTGGCAATCAGGCCCATGCCTATGCCGCCATGGGGGGCGACAAGGGCGCCTTGATTGCGGAGCGCGCCCCAAACCTCGGTATCGTCACCGCCTATAATGACATGCTCTCTGCCCACCAGCCCTTTGCCGGGTTCCCGGATCTGATAAAAAGCGCTGCACGAGAGGCCGGGGGCACTGCGCAAGTCGCGGGCGGCGTTCCGGCGATGTGCGACGGTGTCACTCAGGGTCAGGTTGGCATGGAGCTGTCGCTGTTTTCACGCGATGTGATCGCGTTGTCTGCCGGCGTTGCACTGAGCCACAATACCTTTGATGCGGCGATCTATCTGGGTGTCTGTGACAAGATTGTACCGGGCCTCGTAATTGCAGCGGGCACCTTCGGATACCTGCCAGGGATCTTCCTGCCAGCCGGTCCGATGCCCTCCGGCCTGCCGAATGACGAGAAGGCCAAGGTGCGCCAGAAATTCGCAACCGGTGAGGTGGGGCGCGATGAGCTAATGCGGGCGGAGATGGCCAGCTATCATTCGCCGGGCACGTGCACATTTTACGGCACGGCCAATTCGAACCAGATGCTGATGGAATTCATGGGGCTGCATCTGCCCGGTGCCAGTTTCGTCAATCCCGGTACCGATATGCGCGATGCACTGACCGCCGAAGGTGCGAGACGCGCGCTTGAGATCACCGCGCTTGGCAATGATTATCGCCCGGTTTGTGATATCCTTGACGAAAAGACCTTCGTCAACGGACTGGTGGGGTTGATGGCCACGGGCGGGTCGACAAACCTTGTCCTTCATATGGTTGCCATGGCCCGAGCCGCAGGCGTGCAGCTTGATCTTGAGGATCTTTCAGAGGTCTCAGACGCTACGCCGCTGATGGCCCGCGTTTATCCCAACGGTCTGGCGGATGTAAACCATTTCCATGCAGCAGGCGGTCTTGGCTACATGATTGGCGAGTTGCTGGACGCGGGGCTTTTGCATCCTGACACCAAGACGGTCATCGGCAATGGTCTGGCCGATTATGTAAGCGAGCCAAAACTGCACGAGGGCAAGGTGACGTGGGAAGAGGGGCCGCGAGAGACGCAGAACGACCGCATCCTGCGCCCGGTCAGCGATCCGTTCCAGCCCTCTGGCGGCCTGAAGCAGCTGAGCGGCAACCTCGGACGTGGTGTTATCAAGATCTCTGCAGTAGCCCCTGAACGCCACCAGATCGAAGCGCCCGCGCGCGTCTTCAACGACCAGGCGGCGGTCAAGGACGCCTTCAAGGCGGGGGAACTGGATCAGGATACGATCATCGTCGTCCGCTTTCAGGGCCCAAAGGCCAATGGGATGCCGGAACTGCATGGGCTCACGCCGGTTCTGTCAGTCCTGCAGGACCGCGGCCACAAGGTGGCGCTGGTCACAGATGGGCGGATGTCCGGGGCGTCGGGAAAGGTGCCGGCTGCCATTCACCTCTGTCCGGAGGCTGCAAATGGCGGGCTGATCGGGAAGCTGCAGGACGGGGACCTGATCCGACTCGACGCCGCGCGCGGATCGCTCGAGGTCTTGACCGAGGATGTGGCCGCACGTGTGGCAGCAGAACCGGATCTGAGCGCAAACGGCCACGGCGTCGGGCGCGAGCTTTTCGAGGTGTTCCGCAACAGCGTCTCCGGCAGCACCTCCGGGGCGGCGGTCGTGGTGTGACGCACTGAGATCTCGTCCTCACGCAAGAAAAAAGACAGAAGAAAAGGACTTCCGATGACCCCCCAGAGCGCCAGTCAGAAAGCCCGCGAGATTTGCCGTCTTGCCCCTATCGTTCCGGTTCTCGTGATCGACGATGCGGCGGACGCTGCGCCACTGGCCACGGCGCTGGTGAATGGTGGGCTGCCCGCGCTTGAGGTCACACTGCGCACACCGGCGGCATTGGAGGCGATTGCGGAAATGGCCAGGGTCGAGGGCGGTGTTGTCGGGGCAGGGACCCTGCTCACACCCGAGGATGTCGTGGCGGCGAAACGGGCCGGTGCGCGGTTTGGCGTGTCTCCGGGCGCGACGGACCGATTGCTCGACGCCTGCGAGGATGCCGAGCTTCCGCTTTTGCCCGGTGCGGCCACGGCGACCGAGGCGATGCGCCTGTTGGAACGTGGCTATTCGATGCTGAAGTTCTTCCCGGCGGAGGCCTCAGGCGGCGCGCCTGCACTGAAATCCATTGGCGCCCCGATCCCGCAGATCGATTTCTGCCCGACGGGCGGGATCAGCCCTGCCAATGTCGCAGATTACCTGTCGCTGACCAACGTGGTCTGCGCCGGTGGCAGTTGGGTCGCGCCTTCCGATTTGGTCAAAGCCGGCGACTGGGATGCGATTGAACTCCTCGCACGAGAAGCCGCCGGATTGAAACGAACCTGACCAGAAGCGGCCCAGAGACGGTTCATTGCGGTGGCAGGTGGATGTTGAAGGCCTTTCGGATTTCCTGATCGATCTGCGGTGACAGGGCCGCCGGGGAGGGGGCCGAGAGAATGCTCTCTTTCTTTGCCGTTGCCTTCTCGATCAGGTCTGGGCGGCCGTTCTCGACCCATTCCTTCGGTGAGGTTCTGTCCCCCAGCGTAGGATAGACATGGTTGCTTTCCATCAGGCTGAGGGTTTGCTGTGTGCCGAGGTAATGCCCGGTGCCGGGCAGTCCATCCTTACCGAGGCAGACCTCGCGCATCTCCTCGACCGCGCAACTGTCATCGGTCACCTCGATGCCGCGCACGCAGCGCATGGCCTGACCGACCAGATCGTCGCCCAGGATCAGGGACTCGTGGCAGAAACCCAGCAGCGAGGCATGCATTCCGGCCGCCTCATAGACCATGTTCAGTCCTGACAGGCCCGCTGTTACGTTCGAGCACATCTGTTCCCAGCCGGCCTGCATGTCGGGCAGCTTGGAATCGGACCCGCCGCCAGCGGCGCCGCCCGGCACGCCGTAGAAGTTATGCATCTGTGCGCAGCCGGCCGTCAGAAGCGCCTGTTCGCCGGAGCCGATCGACATGGCGCCGGTCCTCAAATCGAGCCCGAAGGGCCATGTCCCGAAGACAGCCGGATGCCCCGGGGCGATTGCATTCACGTAAACGAGGCCAGCCAGACATTCGGAGACGGCCTGCACGATGGCGCCTGCGATGGTTGAGGGCGCCGTGGCCCCCGCCATGCCGGCAGAGAGCAACAGGATCGGCATGCCGCCGCGAATGCACTCTTCCATGACCCGGCAGCTTTCGGTCGCGAATTTCATCGGCGGGACCACGAAACAGTTGGTGTTGGAGACGAAGGGGCGCGCGCGCCAGGCCTCCTCGCTGCCCGCGATCATGTGCAGCAATTCAAACGCACCGGCGACATACTCGGGATCTGTGAAGGAGGTGCCGACATGTTTGTGGGTGCCGGTGACGCAGGCATAGATCGTGTTCAAGTCCATCTCGTAATTGTCAGTGATGTCGCGGCAGACCATGGGGCGTTGGACGAAATGGATATTGTCGAGGGCCTGAACGATTTTGGCTGCGTCATGCAGGTCCTGAACGGTGCTATCACGGTATTCGCGCCCCTGTGGGTCGACCAGATGAACCGCGGCCCCGGCAGTGCCGTAATGCACTTTGTTGCCTGACAGATCGAGGTCGTAACGCGGATCGCGCCCGTTTAGTGTGATTGACTTGGCGGCCTTGGCCAGCATGTCTTCGACAAGCGCAGGCGGAAACCGGATGCGGCCGTCATCGCCCAGAATGGCACCGGCGCCCGTGAGAATCTCGATGCCGCTTTCGGGCGCATCGGCCAGCCCGATCTCCTCGAGCGCACGCAGGGCAGAGGCATGGATCCGGGCAATATCCGCGTCGCTGAGGGGCTTGAAGTATCCACCCTCCATTCCCGGGCGAATAGGACGTTTATCGTCGGACAGAGGCGCCGCGCGCATCGCATGGCGCGCCGCGCGCCCGCCGGTTCTGGCGGAGCGTCTGGGAGAGGGATTCGTGATCTTGTTCATGGCTGGACTTTCAAACAGGGAAACCTGGAGGCGTGGCGGTTCACCTGTCCAATGGACCACCGCGCGCGGCGCGTCCGCGGGTGGCGCCAATGGTGCGCTCGATCAGTACCTGTTTGCAGACATGTCGCTGCATACGCGTCCTCCTGCCCTCATCGTCGTGAAAATTCATTGGGCAGGTCTGTTCTGTTTGCGGCATTTCTGCCTGTTTGCGGCATAGAGAGCAGCCGTAGGCTGGCTGTCAGCGAGGGCGGACAGCTCAGGTCCTCAAGAGCAAATCGTATGCGGGGATCAGGCGGCGAATTCCCGGGCGAGCTCGACGAGCTTCTTCAGCGCATCTTCAAAAACACTATCCTCGACCGTCATGGCCACACGGATATGGCCAGACGCGGCACGCCCGAAACTCTCCCCGGGCATGACTGCGATGTGATGGCGCTCGAGCAGACATGTGGCGAACTCCTCTCCGCTGAGCCCCGTGGCGCGGATATCGAGCATCAGATACATCGCGCCGGAGCTGCGGATTGGACGCACCACATTCTGGCCTTCGAGAACCTGCTCGGCCAGCAGCCTGCGCCGTTGGAACGGGGCCGAGATCTTCGTCTCCAGGTCTTGTCCTGCGTTCAGAGCGAACAGTGCCGCATCCTGGATATAGCCGGGCACGCCGTAGGTCATGTGGGTGGCCAGATCGATGGCTGCGGCAATCACTTCTTTCGGTCCAACGAGCCAACCCACGCGGCTGCCGGTCATGGCGTGGCTTTTCGACATCGACCCCACCACCAGCGTCCGGTCCGCCATGCCGGGCAGGGCGCGGGGCGAGATATGATCGCCCTCCCAGACCTGCGTGTCGTAAACCTCGTCGGAGATCAGCCACAGGCCGTGGGAGATGCAGGCGTTCGAGATCGCGGCCATTGTCTCCGGGCCATAAACCACCCCGGTCGGATTGTTGGGGGAGTTGATCAGGAGCGACCGGGCGCCCTCGGCTTCGGCGCCGATCTGCCCTGCGGTTGGCTGAAAATTGTCCTCAGGCCGTGTCACGATTGGTTTGGGGTTTGCGCCAACGGCCCGGATCGTGCCGGGATAGGTGGCATAATAGGGATCGCAATAAAGCGCCGTATCGCCCCCGTCGCAGGCCGCGTGATGGGCGGTAAACAGGGCGGATTGCCCGCCGGGTGTGATCAGTACGTTGTCCGCCGTTGTGGGAACGCCGGTGCGCGCCTCGACACGACGGGCCACGGCCTTCCTCAGTGCCATTTCTCCGGGCACCACCGCGTAGCCCGTGTGCCCGCCCGTGGCGGATTTGTGCATCGCCTCCAGAACCGAAGGGTCCGTCCCGATATCGTGCTCACCAATGGTCAGTTCGATAACCGGCGTTCCAGCCTCGATCATATCGCGGGCGCGATAAAAGACGTCCCAGCCGTCTGAGCCGCCGCCTGTGATGTTGGATATTCGTTGAGAGAGTCGCATGGGTCCGCTTCGGTGTTATTGCGTGGTGATGGAGCCTGTGAAGGAGGCCGCTGTCAAATCCGAATTTGTGATCCGCGACATAACAGGCTTGGCGGCGCGCAGCATCGAGGCTAAACAGGTCCCATGACCGAGATTTGCCACTGCGATTGCTGCATTACCAACTGACATCTGTCAGGCGGGCCGGTCTTTTTGTTTCCATCACATGTCAGACTTGCTAAGCCCGCCGCGACAGGTGCGTGAGGACCGATGACCGAAATCAAGCTCAACAATTCGAAAACCCGGCGCAAAGAGGTTTTCGAGCCTTTGGACCCGGAGAACGTGCGCATGTATGTCTGCGGGCCAACAGTCTATGACCGTGCGCATCTGGGCAATGCCCGCCCGGTGGTGGTGTTTGACGTGCTCTACCGTCTGCTGCGCCATGTCTACGGCCCCGATCACGTGACCTATGTACGCAATTTCACGGATGTGGACGACAAGATCAACACGCGCGCTGCCGAAAGCGGGCGCGATATCTCCGAGATCACGGCAGAGACGACCCAGTGGTTTCTCGACGACATGGCGGCGCTCGGCGCGCTCGAGCCCGATCACATGCCGCGCGCCACGCAGTATATCGCGCAGATGATCGCGATGACCGAAGATCTGATCGCCAAGGGCCATGCATATGCCGCCGAGGGGCATGTTCTCTTCAAGGTTCGCTCCTACGCCGACTATGGCGCGCTGTCCGGGCGTTCCGTCGACGATATGATCGCAGGTGCCCGCGTCGAGGTGGCCCCCTTTAAGGAAGACCCGATGGATTTCGTGCTTTGGAAGCCGTCGACACCCGAGCAACCCGGATGGGACAGCCCGTGGGGCCGGGGGCGGCCCGGCTGGCATATCGAATGTTCGGCCATGGCTTATGAACTGCTGGGTGAAAGCTTCGATATTCATGGTGGTGGCAAT
>JABDPP010000154.1 GCA_013042765.1 Litoreibacter sp. | reverse complement strand
CATACGCACAGCACACCTGTTCCGACCCGCCGCAAGAGCTCGGCATCGTCTTCGTGATCGGTGATGAAAACTGCTTGGTCCAGCGCTTCACCGGCCAGTTGGCCTTCGGTCGCACGGGTCTTGCCCCGATAACGCCAGAACCCGCCATGGGTAATCGGCGCGGCAATGAGCGTGGCATTCTTTAACTCGAGGCCATTCAGAAGTGGCGTGATCAGGGGTCGAAACCCGTTCGAGACGACCACGACACGCTCGGCACCATGCTCGCGGATGAGCGCCTGAAGCTTTTCATTGGCGTATTCCGGTGCGATCCGCGGTGCGATCCTCCGCCAGTTCAAGTAGCTCCAAGGCATCAGGATCATGACGCTCAGAACCCGCAGCCAATCACGAAAGTGTCGTGCCCTTCGGCGCCCGAAAAACACGCGCCAGGGTCTCAGAAAATCGAGGGCTCTCAGTAGTGCTGCCGCAAGAAAGGCCGGGCGCGCGCGCCCCAGGAATTCTTCGGTCGAATTGCGCAGCCAAAGCGTCTCGTCAAAATCGACGAGCAAGAGGGTGGGTACCACCGCATTCAGGGTGGCATCCAGCTTGTCAGGCGTGATCCGAAAAAAATCGCCCATTGAAATACCATTTACAACTCTACGCCTTCACCGTGCTGAATTCCCGGGGGCGCGCACTGATATAAATCAACGGGCCGGCAATTCTTTGCCTTGGCAGGGGGCTCAAGTGCAAGCTCTCCAATCGATTTCCAACATCTCGAACAGCACCCCATTGGCTTGGAGTGCCGCTTTCGCATTCGGAGATGTTTGCCAGAAGGAGATTACACCGAGGTGCCCGCTATCCCCCTGGCATACAAACCCTACTCGGCGTATTTCGCGATCCGGGCCTTGGCATCTGCCACGAGGGTGGCGCCATCGATGCCTTTGGCGGTCATTTCAGCGATCCAGTCCGCCGTGACAGCTTCGCCGATTTCCACCCATCGGGCTTTTTCCCCGTCAAGCTCAACGATGCCGTTGCCGGACTTCTCAGCCACCGCGCGTCCGACCTTGTCTACCTTGTCCATGGCCGCTCCGAAAAGCGCTGCTGTCTCCGGACCGGAATTGTTGTCGATCACTGCCTTCAGGTCGTCGGGCAGGGAGTTGTAGCTGTCATTGTTCATCGTCATGACAAAGGTTGCTGTGTAGAGCCCGGGCTTCGATACAAACCCGGCATGGTGCTTGGTAAGCTCGGACATCTTCAGTGGCAGGGTGACCTCCCAGGGAATGACCGCACCATCAATGATCCCCTTGGAGACGGATTCCGGAACCGCCGGAACCGGCATGCCGACCGGGGTGGCGCCAAGCTTCTCAAGCAGGTTGTTGGTCACGCGGGTCGGGCCGCGCAGCTTTTGACCGTTCACGTCATCAAGCGTCTGGATAGCAACGTTGGAATGCAGCCATCCGGGGCCGTGCACATGCAGGGCGATCGGTCGGGTTTGGGTGAACTCGTCCATGGCATTGGCTTCGACATATTCGTGGAACGCGCGCGACGCGCCCTCGGCATCCCCGGCCATGAAGGGCAACTCAAAGGCCTCGGTCTTCGGGAAGCGCCCGGGCGTATATCCCAGAACCGTCCAGATGATGTCGACGACACCGTCCTTGGCCTGATCATAGAGCGCGGGTGGCTTGCCGCCCAACTGCATCGAGGGGAAATGCTCGATCTTTATGCGGCCGTTCGACTCGGCCTCGACCTTCTCTATCCAAGGTGTGATCCCAAGCTCGGGAATGGAGGCCTTGAGCGGCAAAAACTGGTGCAAGCGCAGCGTGACATCCTGTGCCTGCGCGGCGCTGAATGGCATCGCTGCAAAGGCTGCGGTCAGAGCAAGCCTTTTGATGAGTGTGAACATGGTCAATCCTCCCTGATTGAGTCGTACTTAGTTAATTCTAGCAGGTGCGCGCGCGGACCCGCATGCGCCTAACCTGCGGAATGCCGCGGAACAGAGGGTTGCTGGGTGCATGTCGTGAAACCTTGCGGACAGTCTCTGCAAGATAACGTCACAAAGCATCCGTCTGGCAACATGTTTTCCCATGCGCCAGCGGAAGGGGGGGCGGTCGATGTGCAAAAGCTCGGCGCATAGCAGGGCGCTGGGTTCGACAGGGTGGGGGCCGCCGGTTCCGGTCAGGAGGCGCCCGCGATCATCATGTAGAGTGGCAGTCCCAGCGTCAGGTTGAACGGGAAGGTCACGCCGAGGGACAGTGATAGGTAAATGCCCGATTTCGCCTCAGGAAGCGCGATACGCATGGCCGCGGGCACCGCGATATATGAGGCGGAGCCCGACAAGGTCATCAGCAGGAAGACGCCTCCTGGGGTCAGGCCCAGAACTTGACCGCATATCCAGCCCAACAGGCTTCCCACCACCGGCATCACGCAGCCGAATGCCAGCAGGCCCGGTGAAATCTCCCGCCGGTGCTCCAGTAGACTGCGGCCGGCCGACAGACCCATGTCCAGAAGGAAGATGCAGAGCACACCGGTGAAGGGCAATATGATGAAAGGCTCAATCTGCGCGAGGCCGTCGGTACCGGTGATCATGCCGATGACGAAGGAGCCCACCAGCAGAACGATGGAGCCGTTACCGATGATGTTGCGTAGTAAGCTGCTGTCGAGTGGCGTGTCTGGTGTGCCGCGTGCTGCCAGCCAGAGCGCGGACATGATCGCGGGAACCTCCATCACCGCGGCGACCGCGACGAGGAAGCCTTCGGAGTAAATTCCTTGCGATTCCAGTAAGCTGGTGGCCGTAACGAATGTAACAATCGAGATCGATCCGTAATGCCCGGCCACCGCAGCCGCGTTGAGCGGATCAAGCCGTGTCATCGCCCGCAGCAATATCCAGGCCACAAAGGGCAGAACGAAGGACAGCAGCGCACCGGCCAGCAGGCTTGTCAGCAGAAGGCCGGACACGCCACTGTCTGCGACGCTGACCCCGCCTTTGAACCCGATTGCGAAGAGCAGGTAGATCGACATGACCTTTGCGGCGCTGGCCGGGATCGACAGGTCACTGCGCGCGATGGCGGCGATTAGGCCCAGTACGAAGAACAGGATGGTGGGCGCGAGAAGATTGCTCGCCAGCAGGGCAAGGGCGGATTCCATTTCGATTTCTCCTGTTCAGAAGGGTCAGGCCGAAGCGCTCGGGCCAAGTTCCGAGCGATATGTATTGATTTTGGACATATCTCAAATATATAAAAACTCTGACAAACATAGTTTGAAGCTATGAAAGGGTAATCGGCGTATGCGCCCGACACTTCGACAGCTCGAGTATCTTCTGGCCGTGGCTGACACGGGTCGTTTCGGAGCGGCAGCGGCACGTCTCAATGTCAGCCAACCCAGCCTTTCGGCTCAGGTGGCCGAGACCGAGACCGACCTTGGGCTGCGAGTTTTCAACCGAAGTCGCTCCGGAACCACACTGACACCCGGCGGGGTTGAGGTGGTGCGCCGTGCCCGGCAGATTTTGCGCGATGTCGAGGACCTGCGGGCCTCGGTTAAGGGGGAGGGGATCTTTGAGGGGCGCCTGCGCCTCGGCGTTCTGCCTTCGATCGGACCCTATCTTCTGCCGAACGTCGTGCGCCGGTTGCATCTGGATTACCCGGCGTTTCGGCTGGTGGTGCGTGAAGAAGCCACGCAGGACCTCGAAGACGGCTTGCGAAAGGGCCGGTTCGACATGATCATCTCGACCCCCGAAGATCATCCGGGAACTCTGCAGATACCGCTGTTCGAGGAGACGTTCTGGGCTGGCTTTGCCAAGGATGACCCGCTGGCCGCCGTGCAAGGGCCGATTGTACCTAGTGACCTGAAGGAGCGGATCTTTCTTACGCTCGGTGCACGGCATCGTTTGTCGCGCAGCGTTGCGGCGCTCGCCACGCAAAATGGTGGCTATGTATCCGATGAGTACGAGGGAACCAGCCTCGAAGCGATTCGGCTGATGGCTGCGGTCGGTTCTGGCGTCGCGATCCTGCCGCAGATCTACGCGATGACAGAAGCACGGCGTGGCACGGATATCGTTCTGCGGAAAATTCAGGATGACAGCGCGTGGCGGCAGTTGTCGCTCATACAGCCCAGCAGCCACGAGTTGCGCCCGGGTAGCGAGGCGCTGGCCAGCGTTCTGACGGCCGAGGCTCAGAAACTCATTGAGCCGGTATGAGGCGGGGCCGGCAGAGTGTCGTGGGGGCTCGGTTACTGGATGAATCGGAAAGCCGACCGCGTTGCAGATTGTTGCGAGAGCGCTTTGACAAGATCTTGCCCCTCGCGTGTGGGGACTCCGAACTCGTCCAGCCAGCGACGCTGCATCGCAGAATGACGGGCATCGGTTTCCCGATCGTCGAGGTGAAGGGCAAAGGCCAAGATTCGGTTTAT
>JABDPP010000151.1 GCA_013042765.1 Litoreibacter sp. | reverse complement strand
CGGGGCGGATCAGATCGTGCCCCATCATTTGCCGGAACACGGCTTGCCAGCCGCGTTTGTCGAACTCGGTCCCAATCCCGAAGGTGGGCAGTGCGTCATGTCCACGTTCACGAACCTTATCGGTCATGTTGCCGGTCAGGATGTCGATCAGATGGCCCGCACCGAAGAACTCCTCGGTGCGTAGAATTGCCGAGAGGGCCTTGCGGACAGCTTCGGTGCCGTCAAAGGTTTCGGGCGGGGTTTCGCATAGGTCGCAATGCCCGCATTTGACCACGGTCTCACCGAAATACCCCAGCAGGTCCGCGCGTCGGCACGTTAGGGCTTCTGCAAGACCGAGCAAGGCGTTGAGCCGCGCATGATCGGCCATCTTCCGGTCGTCGGGGGCAATGCTCTCGTCGATCTGCTGACGGCGAAACTTGATATCATCGGCGCCGTAAAGCGTGAGCGTCTCAGCGGGCGCGCCATCGCGTCCGGCGCGACCGATCTCCTGGTAGTAACTCTCGATCGATTTTGGCAGATCGGCATGAGCGACCCAGCGGATATCCGGCTTGTCGATGCCCATCCCGAAGGCGACGGTCGCTACGACGATCAAGCCATCTTCGCGCTGAAACCGACTTTCCACGATCCGCCGGTCGTCCGGGTCCATGCCGCCATGGTAGAAACAGGCGGTGTGTCCGTCTTCGTTAAGCGCACGGGCGAGCGTTTCGGTCTTTGCCCTTGTGCCCGTGTAGACAATCCCCGACTGGCCGCGCCGCGCGTCCGCAAACTCGAGGATCTGTCTGCGTGGCCCATCCTTGGGCTGCATCGCCAGATGGATATTAGGTCGGTCAAAGCCCTGCAGAAAAGTGCGGGGCGCGTCACCGCCAAACAGGCGCGCCACGATTTCTTCGCGGGTCTCGGCATCGGCGGTTGCCGTGAAGGCGGCCAGCGGCACATCAAGCGCGCGTCTCAATTCCCCAATCCGCAGGTAGTCAGGGCGGAAATCATGCCCCCATTGGCTGACGCAATGGGCCTCATCCACTGCGATCAGGGAGGTTCCCGCGCGCTTGAGCATGTCTCTGGCGGCCGAGGAGGCAAGGCGTTCTGGCGCGATATAAAGCAGTTTCAACTGCCCTGTGTGCAGCGCCTCGAACACCTCGTCGGTTTCTTCCTGAGTATTGCCGGAGGTCAGAGCACCGGCCGGAACGCCTGCGGCCTTGAGCGCACGCACCTGATCGCGCATCAGCGCTATCAGTGGCGATATGACAACTGTGACCCCTTCGCGGGCAAGCGCTGGCAGCTGGAAGCACAGTGACTTTCCACCTCCCGTGGGCATGATCGCCAGCGTGTTTTGACCCGCGCAGATCGCCTCTACAATTTCAGCCTGTCCGGGCCGAAAGGCATCAAAGCCAAAGACGGTCGAAAGCAGCTGTTCGGGGTCAAACATGCGGTTAGAAGGCCTGTATTTTCATATGCTCGTTTTTAGCAACAGTCCCATATTAGACCTAGGGGAACAAGCTGCTGCAGCCACAATATGTAGGAATTTCTTTTTACCAATTGGTTGCGGCCGGGTTGGAAATGCTTACATGTCCCCAGCACTGCAGGCATCTCCTGCGTGAACCCAGACTCGAAAAAAGGAGGTCTCACGATGACCTTTCTCAAGACCGCAACGCTTGCCCTGCTGACCTTTGCAGGTGCTTCAAGCGCGATGGCACAGGAGGTCACCCTCCGCTTCCAACATTTTGTCTCGCCGAAATCTGCAAACCCGACCTATTTCATGCAGCCATGGGCCGACAAAATCGAACGGGATTCCGATGGTCGTATCAAAGTCGAGTTGTATCCGTTCATGCAGCTGGGCGGAAAGGCCCCGAACCAGTACGATCTGATCCGAGATGGTGCGGTTGATGGCGGTTGGGTCATTCCCGGCTACCAGCCCGGCCGGTTCCCCGAGGCCGAGGCGATGGAACTGCCTTTCATGGTGACCAAATCCGGTGAGCAGGCCAGCAAGGCCGCGTGGATGTTCACAGAGAAATACCTGATGGACGATTTCAAGGACGTGAAGCTGATTGCGGCACACTTGCACGGTCCGGGTCTTGTCCATAAGAAAGGCGATGTGATCCGCCAGGTTGAGGATTTCAAAGGACTGAAGCTGCGCGGTCCGTCACGTCCGGCGACCCTGTTGCTCAAGAAAATGGGCGCAGTTCCTGTCGGCATGCCGGTTCCGGCATTCCCCGAAGCCCTGTCCAAGGGCGTTGTCGATGGTGGCGTGATTACCTGGGAAATGTCGCCTTCGCTGAAGCTGAACGAACTTACGGACAGCCACACCGATGTGGCCGGAGACAGGTCGCTTTATAACCTGTATTTCATCTGGGCCATGAACCAGGCCAAGTATGACAGCTTGCCCGACGACCTGAAGGCTGTCATCGACGCAAATTCCGGCCTGATGGCGAGCGCGTGGGCCGGACTTGCCCATGACCAAGGTGACAAGGTCGGCAAACAGGCGATGATTGATGACGGTAACCAGATCGGTGAGATCAGCGACGCTGAGACGAACCGGATCAAGGAACTGGGCGCAATCGTCACCGAGGAATGGATTGCCGAGATGAATGGCAAAGGTCTCGACGGGCAGGCGCTGGTCGATGATGCCCGCGCATTCATGGCCAGTGTTATTGCCGAAACTGCGGCCAACTGATCCATTCAAGTGAGTTTTAGGGCCGTCCTTTTGGGCGGCCCTTTTCTATTCAGGCTTTGGGTCCGATGCACCTTCTGCCCTGCGCCATTGGATCAAGTGCTCGGGCATGCCAGCCCGGTGGCTGACAATGTCTCCCATCAAAGGCCACGACGTCTTTGGATCAGACGATGGCCTGCTGTATTCAGCGCGAGGCGCATGAACGAAAAAACCTCTGGATAGGACCTCGGTTACCATGCGTTCAGAGTATCGGAAAACGACGAGCTTGCCAAATTCCGGGCGCGCAGAAATGTCACATGGGTGCTGCCGTATTTTCGCGTCTCAAGCAATTCGTAGCCCTCGGGCGGGTCTTGCGGCGCGCTTTCCTCCCAGACAATCAGAGCCTCCGGGCCTAGCATGCCGGCCTCACGTAGATGTGCGAGGGCCTTCTGCCCCATATGTTTGCCATAGGGCGGATCGAGAAAGACAAGCTGAAACGGCCCTTCATCCCCGAGGTTCCCGGATTTGGTCGCGTCGGTGGCAACGACCCTCGTCTCGTCTCGCACGCCGAGCTTTGCGATGTTTTCGCGGATCAATGACAGTGCCTTTCGACCGCTCTCAACGAAGGTGACATGAGAGGCACCACGGGAGAGCGCCTCGAGGCCGAGCGCTCCGGTGCCCGCGAACAGGTCTACCACCCTCGCATCGGTAATCGGGTCGCCGAATTTGCCGCCCGCCAGTACATTAAACAGGCTTTCGCGCACCCGGTCTGTCGTGGGGCGCAGATGGGCATTAGTATCGCCCTTTCCGACGGCGGAAAGCGCCATGCCCCGATATCGGCCCGCGATGATCCTCAACGCTGCAACAGGCCCTTCATATCGGTCTGGGGGTCGGCGATCTCCTCCGGATCAGGGCTTTTGCCGGCCTCGATCAGGCGCTTGCCGATCATGTAGTCGCGCGGGGCGTTCATCGCATCCACCGCCAGCAAGGTGGCGCCCACATAATACCAGAAGGAGCAAGAACCCTCCGCGTCCCCGGCGCGGGAGACAACCCGGTCATAGCCGGTGTTCAGGCCCGCGATTTGCAGCTTTACATCGTACTGGTCGGACCAGAACCAGGGGTGCGGTTCATAGTTCTTATCAGCGCCCAGCATGTTTTCGGCCACCAGCTCGGCCTGATCAATCGCGTTCTGGACGCTTTCCAACCGGATGCGCCCACCCTTCCAAGGAAATGACGCGCAGTCGCCCGCGGCCCAGACGCTAGGATCGGAGGTGCGACCATGGGCATCGGTCTTAATGCCGTTTTCGATCTCAAGACCGGTCTGCTGGGCCAGCGTATCCGCGGGCGCGATGCCGATGCCCACGATCACGAAATCCACTTCAAGTGTTGATCCATCGGAGAACTCGGCACCGGTCACCTGCGTGTCACCCAGAAGGCGCGCCAGCCCGATCCCTTCTCGGATATCGACGCCGTGGTCCGTGTGGAGCTTGCGAAAATAGTCTGATGTCTGGGGCGCTGCGACCCGCTGCAGGATGCGGTCGGACATTTCGACAAGCGTGACCTCAACCCCCATCTTGCGGGCGACGGCTGCCGCCTCCAGCCCGATATAGCCTCCGCCCACGACAAGACATTTTCGCCCGGGCTGAAAATCATCTGCCATCGCATCCACGTCGGCGAGGGCCCGGACAACATGGACCCCATCGAGAGTGCCGCCGATCGCGTCGGGCAGATGGCGGGGAACTGATCCTGTCGTAAGCGCAAGTTGATCATAGGCGATGTCTTCGCCGTCAACGGTCACGATCTTTTCCGACGGGACAATCCGGGTTACTTCAGCGCCCAACCGAAGGGTGATGTCCTGATCCGTGTAGAAGCTCTCCGAACGCAGAAATAACCGTTCCTTTTCCATCTCTCCCATCAGGTAGGCCTTGGACAGGGGTGGGCGTTGATAGGGTGGGACGGGCTCAGCACCAATCAGCGTAATCTCGCCATCAAATCCAAGCTTGCGCAGCTTGGCACATAGCGAAGATCCGGCCTGCCCGGCGCCGAGGACGACAATATGAGACATATCTGGACCCTCTCCACTGGTCAGTCGCTGCCGCGCAGCCTATATCCTCCCCAAATCATAACGCAATCTAGGAAGAGACCCGCATATGAAGATTTCCGTCGGCGACAGGCTGCCCGCAGCAACAATGAGCGTAATGGGTGAGAATGGCCCGGAGTTGGTCGAGCTTGGCGACAAGCTTGCAGGCAAGAAAGCAGTTGTCTTTGGCCTGCCAGGTGCGTTTACGGGGCCTTGCTCCACCTCCCATATCCCGAGCTTCATCCGCACCATGGATGACTTCAAGGCGAAGGGCGTCGAGGAAGTTATCTGTATCGCGGTCAACGACCCCTTCGTTCTGCAGGCCTGGGGCGAGGCAACGGGTGCAACCGCAGCGGGCATCACGCTGCTGGGCGATGCAGACGGATCCTTCACAAAAGGCTTGGAGATGGATTTTACCGCGCCCCCGATTGGCCTGATCGGACGGTCCAACCGCTACGCGGCTCTCGTTGAAGATGGCGTCGTGACGGCGCTGAGCGTGGACGAGCCCGGAGTGTGCGATATCTCCACGGGCGAGAAGTTCCTCGCCACTTTGTGACAATACGCTGCCCGTCACGCGGCGCGGCCCCTCGAAAAATCCGGAGACCAAAATCATGCTGTCCATAGGGTGCAAACTGCCCAATGCTACCGTTTTGCTGAAAGGCGATGACGGCCCCGAAACCGTCGAGTTGGCTGACCGCCTTGCCGGGCGGAAAGTCGTGCTGTTCGCTCTGCCCGGTGCGTTCACGCCCACATGCGACTCCGCCCACTTGCCGAGCTTCATCCGCACCAAGGCGCAGTTCGATGAAAAGGGTGTCGACGAGATCATCTGCATATCCGTTAACGACGTGCATGTGATGAAGCTCTGGGGAGAGACGTCCGGCGCGACGGAGGCCGGCATCACGCTTCTTGCTGATGCCGACAGTTCCTTCACGAGAGCGGTCGGCATGGAATACAGCAACCCCGCTGTTGGTTTCTTCGACCGCTCGAAGCGCTACGCTTTGGTGGCTGAGGACGGTGTCGTCACGCATCTCATGATTGACGAGCCGGGCGTGTGCTCCGTCTCGACAGGAGAGGCGCTGCTCGCAGAGCTTTGATCGGCTCACGCCGGGTTTCTACCCGGCCAGCTTCTCCATCGTCTGCGCCAGCTTGAGATCCAGAGGAGACAGCCCACCCACATCATGGGTTGTGAGCGTGACCTCGACCCGGCTGTAGACATTGAACCATTCGGGGTGATGGTTCAGCTTCTCCGCGTGGATGGCAGCACGGGTCATGAAGCCGAAGGCCTCAATGAAATTCGAGAATTTGTAGGTCTTGATGATGGCGTCGCGCTCGGCATCGTGCACCCATCCATTTTCAATAAGCGGCGTCAAGCCCGCGTCGCGCTCTTTCTGAGTCAGTTTTTCACTCATGGATCGACATCCTTTGCTTTCTTAAAGGGTCCGTATTCAGTCATGACTTCGATTTCCTCGTCGATGGCGGCCCGTTCTGCATCCAAGTATCGGTCAATCGCCTCCCGGAACCCTTCATCCGCGATCCAGTGCAGGGAATGGGTGGTGACCGGCAGGTAGCCGCGCGCCAGTTTGTGACTGCCTTGTGCGCCTGCTTCCGCACGCTTCATCCCATGCGCGATAGCGTAGTCGATCGCCTGATAGTAGCACAGCTCGAAATGCAGGCAGGGATAGTCCTCTGAACAGCCCCAGTAACGGCCAAACAAGGTCTCGCGCCCGATGAAATTGAGCGCTCCCGCGATGTAACGCCCGTCCTTCTCTGCCATGATGAGTAGAATGTCGTCCCGCAGGTGCTCATGCGCCTCATCGAAAAACCGGCGTGTCAGATAGGGTGTGCCCCATTTCCGGGCGCCCGTGTCCTGATAAAACAGCCAGAATGCGTCCCAGTGTTCGGGTTTGATCTGGTCGCCGGTCAAGATGTGGATTTCGCCGCCAAAGCCCTGCGCCGTCGTGCGCTCTTTTCGGATGCTCTTGCGCTTTCGAGCAGACAGGGACGCAAGGAAGGCCTCAAAGCTCGCATAGTCGTCATTGACCCAGTGAAACTGTTGGCTGGTGCGGTGCATCAGGCCCATCTGTGTGCCAGCCTCCACCTCGTCTTCTGTGCAAAAGGTTATGTGGAGTGAGGAGAGTTGGTTTTCGGCGGCCAATTGTACGGCACCCTGAACAAGAGCAGCCTGCCCAGTGCCCGTCCAGCCATCGCGCGTCAGGAGCCGCCGGCCGGTTGCAGGTGTGAACGGTGCTGCGATCTGGAGCTTAGGGTAATAGCGCCCGCCAGCGCGTTCATAGGCATGGGCCCAGTTGTGGTCGAAGATGTACTCGCCCTGACTGTGGTTCTTCGCGTAAAGCGGCGCCACGGCGATCACCTGCCCCTCCGCGCGGGCAACGAGGTATTGCGGTTGCCAACCGGTTCCCGCTCCGACTGAGCCGGAGCTTTCCAGCGCTATAAGAAATCTATGGGTCGTAAAGGGATCGAAAGGGCGCCCCTCGGCGCCTTCGGGGCAGGCACATGCGTCCCATTCCTCCGGGTCGACCTGTTTCAGGCTTCCAAGAACCGAAATTTCGATCTGCGTTTCACTCATGCTCAGTTGCCCGCCTTTCCGCGAGATCAGATGGGGTCCGCAGCAATCAGGTCAAGGCGGCAGATAGCCTTCGAAGGTGATGTTGTCTGCTGTCTTCAGTGCTTCGATCGCATCTTCATGCGAGCGGACCGTCCAGCACAGGACGGTGGCGCCGGCGCTCTTGAGATACCGGACCCGAGTGCGGTCCAGATCAACATGTTCGTGCGAAATGAATGAGGCGCCGACTTCTTCGAAATCCGGAATCTCACGGAGCCTGTCACGGACGACGTCGCTGAGGGGCCAGTCGCCTTTCCGGTAGGGGCTCGTCACAAGGCCGCGCTGAACCTTGGGCAATGCCGATGCAAGTGCCGCCACCGAGTGGGGGTTGAAGGACATTACTGCAACAGGGCCGCGATACTCGGAGAGCAATTTCGAGATGGCGTTCTCCAGAACACCAACTTGTGGCCCCATGCCGCCATCCTGATCCTTGAGTTCGATAAGAACGGGTACGGCCCCATTGATGAAGCTCAGGATATCTTCCAGATGCTCGATCTGGTTGTCGCTGTCAGAAAGCGTGATGTTCTTCAGCTCGTCGGCCCTGCGCAAGCGGACCGCACCGGTTTGGGCCGTCAGGCGGCGCAGATCGTAGTCATGAAACACCATCGGCTCATGATCGGCTGACATTTGCACGTCGAGCTCAATGCTGTATCCCGCCGCAATGGCAGCCGCGAAAGCCGCGCGGGAGTTTTCGGCAATCCCCTTGCCGCGATCATGCAGACCACGATGTGCGATTGGCCTGTTCAGGAATTCTGGAGACAGGCTCATGGCTTGATTTGGAAGATACCTTCGATCTCGACAGCTACGCCAAGAGGCAGGGAGGCGGCGCTCACGGCTGAACGCGAATGCTGACCGGCATCGCCAAGCACCTCTACGAGAAAGTCGGAGGCCCCGTTGATCACCTGTGGCTGTTGGGTGAAGTCGGGCGTGGAATTGACAAAACCGGTGAGTTTTACAACCCGCACAAGCTGGTCGAGATCGCCATGGCAGGCTGCTTTAACCTGGGCCAAAAGGCTGATCGCGCAGCTCTTTGAGGCCAGAGCGCCGCTTTCGACGTCCATATCTGCGCCGAGCTTGCCCGTGATCAACCCATCCGGGCCATTCGAGATTTGGCCGGAGACATAAACAATATCACCTACGACAACGCTTGGAACGTAGTTTGCCGCAGGTGCGGGCGCGTCTGGCAGCGTTACGCCAAGTTCTTCGAGCGTGCTTTCGATCGTCCTGGGCATACTCAACTCCGTCACCTCAATGAAAAGACCCGGTACACCTATCCTCACTGCGTTTTAGGGGCAAATCGAAAATCAGCTTTCACGAAGGGACTTGCGGAAATATTCAGTCAGGGGCTTCGTGAGGTAGCTGATCGCTGTGCGTTTCCCGGTTTGAATATAGACTTCTGCTGGCATCCCGGGGATCAGCTTTGGCGGCTCCACTCCGTACAGATGCGCGTGTTCTAGCTCAATCTCCACCTTGTAATACTGACGACCGTCTGTGGCGTCCGTGAGTACATCGGCGGAGATCGTCGCAACCGTGCCCTCGATCTCCACCATTGGGTCACTCTTGAAAGCAGGAAACCGCAGGGCGACGTCCTGACCCGGGAAGATCTCATCAACATCAGATGGTTTCACCTTACTGCCGACGACCAGCGCGCGATCCTGCGGGACGATGAACATCAGGGGATCCGCCGGAGCGACGACGCTGTTTTGCACGAAGGCTTTTAAGCCAAAGACGCGGCCCGAGACCGGTGCGGGAACCTTGAGCCGTGTTAGCTTCAGCTTCAGGCTTTCACGTTTTTCCGTCAGCTCGAAAACGCTCTGTCGCAGGTCGCGCAGTTTTGAAAGTGTTTCCTCCATACGCTGGCTTTTCAAGAGCAATGCTTGCTGATCGATCTCCACCAGCCTGCCAGTGCTTTGCGCCGCTGCCGCGGTGAGTTCTCCCTCAAGCCCCTGAAGTCGGGCCTTTTCGCGCTCTAGAGCAAGGATGCGACCCGATGAGCTGAGACCTTTCTGTTGAAGCTGTTGTTGGTTGTCGAGTTCCGCTTCCAGAAGACTGCTTTGCGCTCTCGTGGCCTGCAATTGGGCCCGAATTCCACTGATCTGGTCCGTGATCTGGCTCTTCCGCCTGAGAAGCTGGGCTGCCAATTGCTTCCGGGCTTCTGAGCGCACGTGAAGAAGCTGAACCTGATCTTCGATCAGAGTCTCAACCCAAGGGCTACGGGTGGCCTCATTAAGGAGCAGGGGGGCAAACGCGATATCGCTGCGATTATCACGTTCGGCTTCGAGACGGCTGATGGCGGCCATAGCCTCGAAAAGCCGGGCCTCTGAAATCTGGAGTTTCGAGGAGAGTGTGCCGGGATCCAAGCGGATCAGAATATCACCTTGCATCACGAGTTCTCCTTCGTGAACTGCGACAGCGGAAACGACGCCCCCGTCCGGGTGCTGGACGATCTGCAGATCTCCGGAGACTTCGACGATACCCGGAGTAACTATCGCCCCCGATATTTCGATGGCCAGACCCCAAGCCAGAGTTCCCGATAGTACGAGAAAAATAGACAGAAATCCTGCAGCGAGAGGCGCGAGAGTGGACAGGCTCTTACTCGATTTGGCGCGCCTCTTCATATGGCTGCCGCAGGTCCTTTTCTGTCAGCGATCTGCATTGCGTTCGCGACAGCGGTCCCCAAAACTTCCAGCCGCGGGCCGAACGCAGTCCGGACCCCGCCCTTGAGAACAAGCAGGTGTTCGCATTGCGTGATGGCCGATGGGCGGTGGGTCATCAGAACGACAGAAGATCCAGTTGCTTTGATCGCTTGAATTGACGCGTTCAGAGCCTTGGACCCTTCGTTGTCGAGGCTCGCGTTTGGCTCGTCCATGACGACGATAATAGGGTTTCCAAACAAAGCCCGCGCCAGCCCGATGCGCTGCCTTTCGCCGCCCGACAACCGTTTACTGGCCGCTGACAACATCGTGTCGTAGCCATTCGGCTGCCGCAGGATCAAATCGTGCGCGCCGGCCGTTCGTGCGGCAGCGATGATGTCGGACGGCGAGGCATCCGATTTCAGACGGGCGATATTCTCAGCAATTGTCCCTTCAAAAAAAGCGACATGCTGCGGAAGATAACCGATATGTGTGGCGCGTGTGTTTTCGTCATATTGCTCGAGCCGAGCGCCGCCGAGGCGGATCCCACCACCCGCCGCAGGCCAGACGCCGATCAAGGCCTTTGCGAGGGTCGACTTTCCGGAGCCAGAGGGCCCAAGGACGCCAAGTGCTGTTCCGGGTTTTACCTCAAATGAAAGCATTCTCAACCTCGCCTGGCTCTCACCCGGTGGGATGACCGTCAGCTGTTCGCAGCTCAAATGTGCCTCCGGCCGGGGCAACGGGGTGTGCGGCTTCGGCGCTGGAAAGTTGCTCAAAAGCTGTTCCAGCCTCTGCCAACCAGAACGCGCGCGTTCGATGACCGGCCAATGGGAAACGGTCGCTTCTATCGGGGCAAGCGCGCGTCCCATAAGGATGGAAGCGGCGATCATCGCGCCTGCAGTCAATTCGCCTTGCAGCACCAGATATGCTCCCAGCCCGAGCATTGCAGATTGCAGGATCAGGCGCAGGGTCCGGGCCAGGGTGAAAAGAGTGCCGGACAGATCGTTTTTCGACAGCGTTTTCTCCCGATCCCGGATATGAAGGTTCTCCCAGCTTTCAAATCCCGACGCCAGCATTCCAAGGCCGCGGGCGGTCTCGGCCTCAGTCATTATGGTGTTGTACAACTGATCGGCTCTCCCGGCGGTCTCGTCTCCTGCTTGCCGGGTCAGCCGGTGATTGAGGTAGGTCACAAACAACAAGATCGCGCTCCCGGCGAGCGCCAGATATCCAAGCATTGGATGAAAAATGAAGATGCTTGCGAGAAAGACTGGTGACCAAGGCAGGTCCATTACAGCGAGGGCGGCGGGCGAAGAAAGCAGGCCTTGGATCGCAAAAAGATCCCTTGGGCCTGCCCCCCGCCCGGGTGAGCCGCCAGGTCCGCGCAGTGCCGCAATGAAGACCCGTCTTTGGAGCTGCTCCTGAAATCCAACGCCGATCCGCGCCAACAGTCGACCTCGCGCATGATCGAGGACGCCCATGATAAGGAAAATAAACAGGGCCAGGCCAGAGAGCGCGATCAGGGTGTGTTCTGACCGGCTACTCAGCACCCTGTCGTAGATCTGGAGCATATAAAGCGGCCCGGTCAGCATCAGCAAATTAAAGACAACGCTGAAGAGAAATGCCGCTCCAAGCACGTATCTGCGGCCTCTGCAGACGTCCCGGAGCTCGGCTCGTCCGGGTTTGAGCTGGCCTTGTTGCATCTACCTTTACTTTTGTTGCATCACTGATCCGAAAAGCGCTTGCGCGACCCTGTTAGACCGTAAAGATTACCAATTCGTGCGGAGTTTCGCTGCCCAGGCGATTTTGAATTGCCAATCCCGAGGCTCATTTTAAGTTGCTGCTCAAATGTGCCGTTAGGTGGAGTGTATTTTGGCTCTAGGAAAGATCATAAAGTTGGCTGGGGTGATGGCGTGCGTCGGGTTGATTTCGGCGTGTAGTCCGGCTCCGATCCCGACGGAGATCGAAGACCCTAACGAAGAGCAGAACCGCAAGATGCACGAGCTCAATATCGGCATCGACAGGGTTGTTGTTCGCCCAACGGCCAACACTTACGGCACAATCGTGCCCGAGCCTGTCCGGATCGTTGTTGGAAACGTTGCCTCAAACCTGAATGAGCCGGGGCATGTGCTCAACAACCTGCTGCAGGGTCGAATTGAGCAGGCCGGGTCAAATACGTTCCGGTTCCTGATCAATACGACTTTCGGGTTTGTGGGGGTCATGGACGTGGCGACGGAAGCTGGTCTCCCGCATGACCCGACTGACTTCGGTGAGACACTTCATGTCTGGGGCCAGCCGGAAGGTGAGTATATCGAGTTGCCGGTCGTCGGACCAAGTACGTCCCGGCATGCGATCGGCCGTATCGTGGATACGGTCATTTATCCGCTGAATGCTGTTCTGAAGGGTCAAGATCGGACTGCGGCCGTGGCGACTGGAGTGGCTGCACGATTTGGTGATCGGTATCGCTATTCCGATCTGGTAGATTCGATTCTATATGAAAGCGAAGACGGTTATGCTCAGGCCCGCTTGCTCTACCTTCAAAACCGGCGGTTCAAGCTGGCCCGCGATCAGGAACCGGAATATTTTGATCCCTACGAGGATATCTATGGGGAAGAGTAACATGATCGACCGCAGACAGTTTTCAGTAGGCCTTGGAGCGGCTGTTCTGAGTGCTGGATTGGTGGCGCCGGCCTCGGCGCTGACAGGGGCTCAGGCAGAGTTTCTGGTCAAGAACGCGGTTAAAGACATCAACAAGATCATTGCTTCGGGGAAATCCGAAAGCCGGATGATGAGCGATTTCGAACGCGTTTTCACGCGGTATGCTGATGTTAACATTATCGCACTGACGACGCTGGGTCCGGCGCGCCGCACGGCGACAAATACCCAGATTCTGGCCTATACCAATGCGTTCAAAAACTACTTCACGCAGAAATACGGGCGCAGGTTCCGTGAATTTGTCGGTGGTGAGATCGTTGTCGATGGCTCCCGCGCTTCAAAGCGCAGCATCGAGGTCAAATCCACGGCTGTTCTGAAAGGCTCTGCGCCCTTTGAAGTCACATGGCTTGTTTCCGACCGCAGTGGCAGCCCGAAGATCTTCAATATCATCATTGAGGGGGTAAATACCCTGACCTCGGAGCGTGCCGAGATTGGAGCGATGCTTGATAAACGCGGTGGAAACATTGACCGCCTGACAGCTGACCTTGCAAACTTCGGCTGAAGCTCTAGCGCCCGAAGATTCTGCTCAGCACGTCGAGGATGATGTCTTCGGCCGATACATCGCTGCGTGGCCTGCGCCGATCGAACGGTACGAAACCATCCGCGCTGGGTGGGAAAGCAGGGCGTAGCATCGGCAAAGGCTCCGAGGGTAACCCCTCGCTGACCCGCACCATCGTCTCCCGCCAGATTTCCGCCGGAAGACCGCCGCCGGTAACCCCGGTCAGGGGCGTGTTGTCGTCGTAGCCCATCCAGACACCCACCACGTATTGTGCAGTGAACCCAATGAACCAGGCATCCCGCGCGGCTTGCGTGGTCCCGGATTTTCCGGCCGCCTCACGACCATTCATCTGTGCCCTGCGTCCGGTGCCGTCGGTGATGACACGATGCATCATGTAGGTCAGTTGCTGTGCTGCCTGTGGCGTGATCACGCGATCGCCCATGCCGCCAGCCTGCGCGAGGATCGGAGCGTTCTCGCCTTTCAGACGTAGCTCGGTCAGCCCGTAGGGGACGACAGAACGGCCCCCATTGAGAATCCCGGCATAGGCCCCGGTCATTTCCAGCAAGGTGCTTTCCGATGCGCCGAGCGCGAGTGCGGGCCCATTCGCCAACTTGTTGTCGATCCCGAAGGCTTCTGCCACGCCTCGCACGTTTTCACGCCCAACCTCCTCGGACACTTTGACGGCGACGGTATTGATCGACTGGCGAAGTGCGTCCGTCAGCGTCATCGGACCCTTGAAATCACGCGTATAGTTCTGCGGGCTCCAGGGGCCTGATCCCGGGATATCTATGGTAAAGGGCGCATCCTCGACGATTGAATCGTACTGAAATCCGAAATCCATGGCCGCCGCATAGACAAATGGCTTGAAGGCGGAGCCCGTCTGGCGTTTGGCCTGTGTGGCGCGATTGAACGCACCCACGACTTTTTCGGTGCGCCCTCCGACCACGGCCCGCACGGCTCCGTCAGACGACATGACGACGATAGCGGCCTGCGCTTTGGAGCCCTTGCGAACCTTGTTCTCGAAAACAGCGCTCAGCGCGTCTTCTGCTGCCTTCTGCAGGCGTGCATCGAAGGTCGTTTTGATAACGACGTCTTCGGTGGTGTCGCGGGTCAGGAAAGATGGTGCACTGTCCATGATCCAATCCGCAAAATATCCGCCAGCCTGCGCAGTGGCGGCGGCTGACAAAGTCGCCGGGGAAGATTTTGCTGCAGCCGCCTCAGCCGAGGAGATATAGGATTGCTCCTGCATCAGGTTGACCACGACGCTGGCACGGTTCTGTGAGCGTTTCAGGTTGTTGGTCGGGGCATAGGCCGAGGGCGCTTTCAGAAGACCGGCCAGCATCGCGCCCTCTGCGACATTTAACTGCCGACTGGACTTGCTGAAATAGCGCTGGCTGGCGGCTTCGAATCCGCGCGAGCCGGCCCCGAGATAGGCGCGGTTGAGATAAACTGTAAGAATTTCGTCCTTGGAGTATTTCAGCTCCATCGCCAGCGCATAGATCGCTTCCTTGATCTTGCGGGACATTGTCGTGCGTCGGCAATCCGCCTCGTAGGCTGCTTCGCTCTTCCACTTGTCCGTATCGTAGGGAACGCCTAGACAGAGCAGCTTGGCTGTCTGCTGGGTTATGGTCGAGCCGCCATTGCCTTGCAGCGCGCCGCGTCCCTCGCGCAAATTGATACGGATCGCGCTGGCGACGCCGCGCGGTGAAATTCCAAAATGCCGGTAAAAGCGTTTGTCCTCGGTCGCGATGACCGCATTTTTCAGGTTGGGGGAGACGGCCGCGGCGGAAATCGGTCCGCCAAACTGGTCTCCCCGCCACGCGAACACGGCGCCCTGCCGATCCAACATCGTGACCGAGCCGCGAGTTCGGCCGTCAATCAGAGCTTCGAGCGGAGGAAGCGTAAGGTAGGTGTAGCCTATAGCTGCAGCGATCACGAGGATCCCCACCATCGCTATACGCAAGGCAAGGCGCGTCATGAGCCGGAAGAGGAACCTGAAAGGCGCCATTATTATTCGGCGCAGAAGCCCCCGCCGTTTGGTCGGGCCGGACTTTCGGGAGCGCGCAGCGGGTTTGCGCTTCTTCGCCGTCTTCTTCGGGTATCTGCGCTCCGCCACGAGCGGTTTCTTCTTGCCGGATTTCGCCATGGGTTTAGCGCCGCCTGCTCTTTTTTTCTGACCCCTAACATAGGGGTCGGCGAGTCGAAAGTGGAGCAAAAGGATTCGATCTGCTGTCCTATTTGTGCTCAATTAATGTGCAACGGCTAATTTTTGTGCAAATAAAATATGATTCCGCCGTGAGCCCCTCAAATTTCGTTAGCAGAACGTTGAAGCATCCCCCCTTTCGCACTGTTTTGCAGTCATGAGAAGCCTCACCCGAGGCGCAGCTGGAAGGGCAAACCTGTGAAACTAATCATTGCAGCAATCAAACCGTTCAAACTGGAGGAGGTCCGCGAGGCGCTGACATCCATTGGCGTGCGCGGAATGATGGTGACCGAGATCAAGGGCTTCGGCTCCCAATCCGGCCACACCGAAATCTATCGTGGCGCGGAATACGCCGTGAACTTTGTGCCGAAAGTGAAATTGGAAGTGGTTGTCTCTGCAGCCATGGCCGATCAGGTCGTCGAGACCATCGCGAGCACAGCCAAGACCGACAAGATCGGCGACGGCAAGATTTTCGTTCTGGACGTGTCGCAAGCGGTTCGCGTGCGCACCGGCGAGACAAACGAAGAAGCGCTGTGAGCGGCGCGTTTCCAAAGGGACTAAGTACTATGCAACTGAAAAAATTCCTTCCTGCCTTGACCGCGGCCGTTGTGCTGCCGGGCATGGCCCTGGCGCAGGACGCAGCGCCCGGGTTCGATGAAATCGGCCCCTATATCATGACCACCCTGCTGTTCTGCATGGCAGGCTTCCTTGTGTTCTTCATGGCTGCAGGCTTTGCCATGCTTGAAGGCGGCCTCGTGCGTTCCAAGAACGTCACGATGCAGATGACCAAGAACATCGGGCTCTTCTCCATCGCAGCCATCATGTACTGGCTCGTGGGCTTCAACACTATGTATCCCGGTGACTTCAACGGCTTTTTTGCCCTCGGCGGCCAGACGGTGCTCGACCCTGTCGGTGTTGCTGCTGCGGATGCGGCGTTGGATTACGCCTCGGTGGGCTCGGACTTCTTCTTCCAGTTGGTGTTCGTCGCAGCTACCGCGTCCATCGTGTCCGGTGCAGTTGCTGAGCGGATCAAGCTCTGGCCCTTCCTGATATTCGTTGTTGTCCTGACTGGTTTCATGTACCCGATTTCCGGTTCCTGGCAGTGGGGCGGCGGTTGGTTGTCCAATAGGGGCTTCTCCGACTTTGCCGGTTCGACCGTTGTGCACTCCGTGGGCGGCTGGGCTGCTCTGGCTGGTGCCATCGTGCTGGGTCCGCGTCTGGGCAAGTACAAGGACGGCAAGGTCAATCCGATGCCGGGCTCGAACCTCGCGCTTGCCACCCTGGGTACGTTTATCCTGTGGCTTGGTTGGTTTGGCTTCAATGGCGGCTCGCAGCTTGCCATGGGCACCGTGGGTGACGTGTCCGACGTATCGCGCATCTTCGCCAACACCAACATGGCTGCCGCTGCCGGTGCGGTTACCGCTCTGATCCTGACCCAAATGGTCTATGGCAAGCCCGACCTTACCATGGTGCTCAACGGCGCTCTGGCTGGCCTCGTGGCCATCACGGCTGAACCGCTTGCACCCACCCTGTTCGGTGCCCTGTGGATCGGTGCCATCGGTGGTGTGATCGTGGTCTTCACAGTTCCGCTTCTGGACAAGTTCAAGATCGACGACGTTGTCGGCGCTATCCCGGTACACCTGTTCGCAGGTATCTGGGGCACCATCGCTGTTGTCTTCTACGGTGAAGCCAGCCTCATGACTCAGCTGACCGGTATCATCGCTTACGGCGTGTTCACCTTCGTAGCCAGCCTCGTGGTTTGGTTCATCCTGAAGGCGACCATGGGTATCCGTGTCAGCGAAGAAGCCGAGGTCAACGGCCTCGACGTCGAAGAGCTGGGCATGGAAGCCTATCCGGAATTCACAAAAGGCTGATATCTCCCTTCCGAACAGCCTAAACTCTCCCGGGCCAGACCATCGGCCCGGGCTTTTCTCCGGAAAGAACAGACAAAAAGAAAGGGCGCTCCGACTGACGGAGCGCCCTTTTTAATTCAATGACAGGGGTGGGATCAGACGCTCTCGTCGATCCAGCTCTGCAATACGGCTTTCGGGGCAGCGCCAACCTTGTTGGAGACAACCTCACCGTCCTTGAACATGAACAGGGCGGGAATGCCGCGAACGCCAAGTTGAGCCGGCGAGTTCGGGTTCTCATCGACATTGACCTTGGCGATCTTGATCTTGCCTTCGTATTCGGCGGCAAGCTCTTCGAGAGCGGGGCCGATCTGTTTGCAGGGGCCACACCATTCGGCCCAGAAATCGACGATCACCGGAACGTCCGCGTTGCGAACTTCGGCGTCGAAAGTGTCATCAGTGACGGCGACGGTTGCCATGGTTGTGCCCTCCAGGTGGCTGTTTGCTGAAATGAGTTGTGAACCTAGGAACCCTGTGCGGTGGCGTCAAGATATATGGGTGCGCAGAAGCGCGTCCCTCACGATGTCGTGTGGGAGGGGCATCAATTCAGCCGTTTGGGTCCAAAGGATTGCCGTTTCAACGGGCACGTCTGGATAAATCTGCTGCAAAGCCGAGGCATAGGCCCCTATCTGCCGCAGCAAACCTTCAGGCGTCTCCTGCGGCGAATCGGGAACCACGCGGTTCGACTTGAAATCCACGGCCAGAATTCGTTCGGGCGTGATCAGCAAGCGATCGATTGCGCCGGAGATTTGTCTTCCTCCCAGTTCCGGCAGTTGCGCGGTCACGGGAACCTCCGCCAGCGCGTTGGGCCCGAACAGAAATTGAAGCTCTGGGGCCTCCAAGACGCCGCTGGCCTGAGCAATGAGGTCCTGACTATCCGGGAATCCGAATGGCTCCATCAGGCTGGCAGCGCGATCCTCCCGCGCGCTGTCGGGCGCGTCCCCCAGATGCTCAAGCAAAAGATGCAATGCCGTCCCGCGCAGCTTCGCTTCCTCCTCCGAATAGGCCTCGCCCGCGGTGCCGGGTAAGGCTTTCTCTCCCCCCAGGTCCGAGGGCGACAAAGGGTCAGGCTGTTTGACCGGCGCTGGTGGGATCTCTGCCACCCATGCGGGCAGACTTGGAACACTGTCATCTCTGCCCCCCAGAGGCGTGTTGACCGCATCGGCCGGCCAATCGGAGGAACTCAACCGTAGCTCGACGCCTGCGGGGCCTGACACTGCACCGGCGCGCTCAAGTCCGGCCCGGATCATCGCATACCAGCTTTTCGAGTCTTCCTTGGGCGGCTCGCCTGCGCCACAGGCGATGAGCCAGCTCTCCGCGCGGGTCATCGCCACGTAGAGAAGCCGCATCCGCTCCTCGCTCTGGCGGGCTTTGATTTCCTCGTTCAGTGCGACCTGTGCCTCGGGCATTTCCCCGGACCGGGTCTTCCAGACCGCGAGCCCATCCTGCGAAAGGATTTCGCTGCGCACGGTTTCCCGCGGCGTGGCGCTGTCGGGGAGAATGACGATCGGTGCCTCCAGCCCTTTGGCCCCGTGCACTGTCATGACCCGGATTTGATCGCTGCGGCTTTCCAGCTGGCGCTTGATCTCGACCTCATCGCTTTCCAGCCATGCCAGAAATCCCGTCAAGCTTGGAACCCCGGAACGCTCATAGGCCAGCGCCTGATCCAACAGAGCAGCTATCCCTTCTTCCGCTTCGGTTCCCAAACGAGCAAGGAGCCTCTCGCGGCCTCCATGTGCAGTCAGGGCATATTCCAGCAACTCGTAGGGGCGCATGAAATCGGATTTCGCGCGTAGATCCCGGAGCATTGAGACGATCCCGGGGAACCGCTCCTTTTGTGCTTCGAGAACCTGCCGCAGGTATTTCTGCCCGCGCCCGTAACTGAGCTCGAACAGCTCCGCCTCACTCACGCCGCACAAAGGCGACCGCAGCACCTCAGCGAGCGCAAGATTGTTCTCGGGTGTGGCAAGATAGGACAGGAGGGACGTGAGATCCTTTACTCCCAGTTCCGCGCCGACCCGCAACCGGTCCGCGCCGGCCATAGGCAGGTTCCGGTTCTTGCAGGCGCGGATGATCTCGTGAAAAATTCCGCCGCGGCGCTGAACAAGGACCAGGAAATCACCGGGCGTGATCGCTCCAGTCTTCTCCACATCTTGCC
>JABDPP010000062.1 GCA_013042765.1 Litoreibacter sp. | reverse complement strand
CGCCGACCACTCGGTGACGGTCACCGACAACGGCCGTGGCATCCCGATTGACCCGCACCCGAAGTTTCCCGACAAATCCGCGCTCGAGGTGATCCTGTGCACGCTGCACGCGGGCGGCAAGTTCTCTGGCAAGGCCTACCAGACCTCCGGCGGTCTGCACGGGGTCGGCGCGTCTGTCGTGAACGCGCTCAGCGACAGCATGGTGGTCCAGGTGGCGCGCAACAAAGAGCTTTTTGAACAGCGCTTCTGCCGCGGCATTCCGCTTGGCCCTATCGAGAAGCTCGGTTCTGCTCCGAACCGGCGCGGCACCACCGTGACCTTCCATGCCGATGCCGAGATTTTCGGCCACCACCGGTTCAAGCCGGCGCGCCTGTTCAAATCGATCCGCTCCAAGGCCTACCTGTTTTCCGGCGTGGAGATCCGCTGGAAATCCGCCATCGATGACGGCGAAACCCCGACCGAAGCGACGTTCCACTTCCCCGGGGGACTGAGCGACTACCTCAAGGAGACGCTGGGCAGCGCCTCGACCTATGCCGATGCGCCCTTCGCAGGAACGGTCGATTTCCAGGACAAATTCAATGTCCCCGGAAAGGTCGAATGGGCGATCAACTGGACCCCGTCACGCGATGGCTTCCTGCAATCCTATTGCAACACCGTGCCCACGCCCGAAGGCGGCACCCATGAAAGCGGGTTTTGGGCCGCGATCCTGAAAGGCATCAAGGCTTACGGCGAGCTTGTCTCCAACCGCAAGGCCGCCCAGATCACCCGCGACGACCTGATCACAGGCGGCTGCGCGCTGGTCTCCTGCTTCATCCGCGAGCCTGAGTTCGTTGGTCAGACAAAAGACCGACTGGCCACCACGGAAGCCCAGCGCATGGTCGAGAACTCGGTCCGCGACCATTTCGACAACTGGCTGGCCGCCGACACCAAATCCGCGGGCGCAATCCTTGATTTTCTGGTTCTGCGCGCCGAAGAACGCCTGCGCCGCCGGCAGGAAAAGGAAACCGCGCGCAAATCCGCGACCAAGAAGCTGCGCCTGCCCGGCAAGCTGACCGACTGCACCTCGAAAAGCCGTGAAGGTACCGAACTTTTCATCGTCGAGGGCGACAGCGCTGGCGGCTCAGGCAAGGGTGCACGCAACCGCGAAACACAGGCCCTGCTGCCGCTGAAGGGCAAGATCCTCAACGTGCTCGGCGCGGCCTCCTCGAAACTCAGCACCAATGCCGAGATTTCCGACCTTTGCGAGGCGCTCGGGGTCGGCATGGGTACGCGATTCAATATCGAGGACCTGCGCTACGACAAGATCATCATCATGACAGATGCCGATGTGGACGGCGCCCATATCGCATCGCTTCTGATGACCTTCTTCTTTACCCAGATGAGGCCGCTGATCGACGCCGGCCATCTCTACCTCGCCTGCCCGCCGCTGTTCCGCCTGACCCAGGGGGCACTTCGCGTCTATTGCCTTGATGAGGCCGAACGCGACACCTGGCTGGAAAAAGGGCTCGGCGGCAAGGGCAAGATCGACGTTTCGCGCTTCAAGGGTCTGGGCGAGATGGACGCCAAGGATCTTAAGGAAACGACAATGCATCCGGCCACCCGTAAGCTGATCCGCGTCACGATCGACGAGGACATACCGGGCGAGACTGGCGATCTCGTCGAACGGCTGATGGGCAAGAAGCCGGAACTGCGGTTCGAATATATTCAGGAGAACGCGCGGTTCGTAGAGGATGTGGATGTGTAAGGCCCCCCTGCGGTCTTGAGCATGGGTGCGCGCACCACTATCCCTGCGACTTTTTCGTTCGTCCAGACCCCGGAATCCCCTAAGCTCACGTCAGACCCTGCCGCAAATCCGGAGACTTTCGTGATCCGCGCCCTTGCTCTCTGCCTTGCCCTTTTGGCCAGCCCTCTGCACGCGCAGGACGTGGATCTCGAACTGGTTTTGCTGGCCGATGCCTCCGGCTCGATTGATGAAAATGAGATTGCCTTCCAGCGGCAGGGCTACGCCACCGCCCTGACCGATCCACGCGTGCTCGCGGCAATCTCCAACACCGCCTATGGCAAGATCGCCCTGACCTATGTCGAATGGGCCTCGACCGGTACCGAGGACGTCGTCGTGCCATGGACGGTCGTGGAAACTGCGGAGGACGCAAGGAAATTCGCGGACGCCCTGATTGGACCACCCCGCCGCGCCTTTGGCAGGAACGCCATCGGATCGGCGCTTCTCAAAGGTCTGGAGCTGATCGAGACCAACCAGATAGACGGCTGGCGCAAGGTTATCGATTTCTCAGGCGACAGCGCCAATAACTGGAACGGCCCGCCCATCGCAGGTGCCCGAATGCGTGTGCTGGAGGCCGGCATCACGATCAACGGTCTCGCGATCCTCTGCCGCCTCTGCAACGGCCGACCGGGGAATGACAACCTCGAAGAGCTCTACCGCGACCGGATCATCGGCGGCCCCGGCGCCTTTGTCGTCACCGCGAAGAATGCCCGGAACTTCGCTGACGCCGTGCGTCGCAAGCTGATCCTCGAAATCTCCGACGCCCGCAACGGTCAGTCTTCGATCCGCCGTTGATCACCCGCCACTCCCGGCCAAACACAAGGCTTGCGCCAGAAAGGCTTCCGGCTACTCTTTCATTTCTCGCAAAATATCCCCGCCGGAGGCCCCCAGATGTCCACTCCAAGCTACGCCCTGATCATGCTGCTCGCTGGCATCGGGATCCCGCTTCTCGCCGCGCTCAACGCAAATCTCGGACGCGTCATCGGCGCCCCAGCCGCAGCCTCGGTCGCGCTGTTCTCCGTAGCGCTTGCCTGCACGATCGTCGTGACGCTGCTGACCGGCCCACAAGCCCTTGCAAAGCTTCCGTTGGCCCCGAAACACCTGTTTCTCGCAGGCGCCCTCGTGGCCTTCTACGTGCTCTCAATCACCTGGATCGCACCCCATTTCGGCATCGGAAACGCGATTTTCTTCGTATTGTTCGGGCAACTGCTATCCGCGGCTGTAATCGACCATTTCGGCCTGTTCGGCGCCACGCAGTCGGGCATGACCCTGACCCGCGGTGCAGGCATCGGCGTCATGGGGCTGGGCGTGTTTCTCACCCAGATCGCAGCCAAGCCCTAAGGCGCGGCCAACGCCGTCGTCAGATCCCAAAGCGCGTCCGGAACCTCGATGATGTCCGCCTCTGCCCTGTCCGCTCCGGGAATGCGCGCCTCCGTCTGCTCTGCCACCGTCTCAGCCACGCGGACGAAGCGGGCGGCGAAGGCATCGGTATAAGTGCCCGGATCGAGCAGGATGTAGAACTGGCCAAGCCCGTGCGGCGGCCCGTCCGGCAATTTCAGACCACCCACATCCAGCGAATTCACCGAGCCGGTCATGCCAGCGGCCAGCGTTTCGGCCATCAGTCCGAACCCCCAGCCCTTATAGCCGCCCGTGGAGACAAGCGCGCCCGCAAGAGCGGCTTCGGGGTCGGTGGTGGGCTGACCGTCCTGGTTCACAGCCCAGCCCAAGGGGATCCTCTCCCCGGCTGCCTTGGCCATGGTGATCTTACCCAGCGCCACGGCGGAGGTCGAAAAATCAAAATGCATCAATGGCTTATCCGGCCCTGGCACAGTCATGGCAATCGGATTGGTGCCGATCACTGCCTTGTTGCCGCCAGGCGGCGCCACTACGGGTGAGGCATTGGTAAACCCGATCGCGATCAAACCTTCACCTGCGATCTGCTCGGTAAAAAAGCCAAGCGATGTGCAGGTATGGGCGTGGGCAACGGCCAGGCTCGCGGTTCCATTTTCGCGCGCTGCAGTCAACGCTTCCGGCAGCGCCCGACGGAACGCCGCCTGCGCGAAGCCAAACCGCGCATCCACCTTGACCGACCCCGCGCGCGGGCGGGTGACGACGGGCTCGACATCTCCTTTGACCCGACCTGAGGCCAACTGCGTGCAGTAACTCTCGAGGTAATAGAGCCCGCAGATCACGTTGCCGGTTTCCTCGGCCCGCCGAACGGCCCGGGCCACTTCGCGCGCAACCCAGTCGGCAGCCCCATGAGCCACGAGCGCCGCAAAGGCCGCCCGTTCAATCTCGTCCAATGAAACACTCGGCATGTCTTTCCCCTTCAGGTCTCGGCCTTATCGGCCAGTATCAACCATTCTTCTTCCGCTGCGCCAAGAGCTGTTTGGCGTTCGACCAACGCGTCGCTGGCCTTTGCGAATTTCTCAGGCTCGCGGGAAAAAAGCTCGGGATCGGAGAGGAACTCCGTCAGCTTGGCAATTTCCACCTCCAGCCGCACGATCTCGCCGGGCAGCGCCTCAAGTCGGTGTTTCTCCGTGAAACTGAGGCCCTCCTTGCGGCTGCTCGCCTGCTGTTTCTCAGCGGTTTTCCGGGGCTTGTCGGGCGTAGGTGCAGGTGCGTCTGCAACTGCCTCTTCCTTCTTTTGCGCCTGATAATCCGACCAACCCCCGGCATAAGCCGTCGCTCGCCCGTCCTTCAGCGCAACCGTGCTGGTCGCGACCCGGTCGAGGAAATCACGGTCATGGCTGACCAGAAGGACCGTACCCTCGTAGTCGCTGACCAGTTCCTGCAACAGGTCCAGTGTCTCGATATCAAGATCATTGGTTGGCTCGTCGAGTATCAACAGATTGCTTTCGCGCGCCATGATCCGCGCCAGAAGCAATCGCGCCTTTTCCCCGCCCGACAAGGAACGCACTGGCGCACGCGCTTGTCGCTCATCGAACAGAAACTCCTTGAGATAGCCAACCACATGCTTCGGCACTCCGCGCACCATGACGTAATCGGCCCGCCCCCTGACCCGGGTCGCCGGATCTTCGGTCAGGGCCGCCCAGAGCGTGTCATCGGGATTGAGCGCGGCACGGTTCTGATCGAACACCGCCGGCACAAGGTTCGTTCCCAGCTTGACCGAGCCGTTGTCCGGTTCAATTTCGCCCGTCAACATCTTGAGAAGTGTGGTTTTTCCAGCACCGTTTGACCCCACGAAGGCCACGCGCTCACCGCGACCGATCTTAATGGAAAAATCCCGCACGATCTGTCGGCCGCCAAAGGCTTTAGATATCCCCGAGGCCACGATCACCTGCCTGCCGCTTTTTGGCCCGGCCTCGAATGTCATCGCCGCCGTACCCTGACGTTTGATCTGTGCGCTCTTCTGGGCCCGCAATTCACCCAGCGCGCGCACCCGCCCCATGTTACGTTTGCGCCGTGCGGAAATTCCTTCGACGGCCCAACGGGCCTCCGCTTTGATTTTCCGGTTAAGCTTGTGGCGAGCCTCATCCTCCTCAGCCCAAAGCTTGTCGCGCCATGCCTCGAAGGCCTCAAACCCCTTCTCCTGACGCCGCACGATGCCGCGATCGATCCAGAGCGTGGCCCGCGTGAGATTGTTGAGAAAGGCTCGGTCGTGGCTGATTAGAATGAAGGCCGCGCGGGATTGCGACAGCTCGGCCTCCAGCCATGCGATCGCTTCGATATCGAGGTGGTTGGTGGGCTCATCGAGCAGCATCAGTTCCGGTGCTTCAGCCAGGAGTTTCACGAGGGCCGCGCGGCGCCCCTCCCCACCCGAGGCAGTCTCCACAGGTGCGCTCAGGTTCAGTTTCAGCCCTTCGGCGACCGCCTCCACCCTGTAGGCCTCGCCGGCTTGCAGATCGCTCGCCGCGTAGTCGCCGAGCGTCTCAAAGGCCGACAAGTCGGGATCCTGCTCCATGTAGCCGGTGGTTACGCCGGGGGCGAGGACGCGACTGCCATGGTCGACTTCCACCAGCCCCGCCATAACTTTCATAAGGGTCGATTTTCCCGAACCGTTGCGCCCCACCAGCGCCACGCGATCGCCAGGCTGGACCACAAGATCGAGATCCGAAAAGACAGGGTTGCCGCCAAAAGTGAGCGAAATGTCCGACAGCTGGAGATAAGGTGTGCGCGCCATGATCGTGAGCTATGCGCTTGGCCCGCAGGCGTCAACTTGGCTTTTCGAGTGGATGTTACTCAACCGGGTAAACGGTAACGAAAACTCAGGTGGAGAGACTGCGCAGCAACCTTGCCCGCGCCGGCGGGATCGCTTTGATCTCCAGCCCCGTAAACACATGCAGCGTGTTCAAATCGCGATCCACCACCGCGTGATCGCTGACCCAACCGCCCATCAAAAGATAAGTGCGCAACAGCGGCGGCATGGCCCGCATCGCCGCCTTCAGGTCCGGACGCCGCAGGCGCAATCTGCGGGCGAAGGGAAAAACCCGAGGGGCCTTGACCCTCGGCAGCCAGCGTTTCGGCGCAAGATGCCGGTCCTTCAGAAGCGAAAAAGCATCGAGGTACTCGGCTTCCTCGATACCGGCGAAGGAAGAACATCCAAAGAGCATTTCCGCGCCAACCTCATCGACATACTCCGCCATCGCCCCCCAAGCGACCCGGAGGATATCGGGGTCCTTGTGATCAGGGTGGATACAAAACCGCCCCATCTCGATCATCGGGCCAGAAAAGTCCTTCAGTGCAGAAAGCTCGTAATATTGCGCGGAATAGCTGCGCTCGATCGTCTGACCATCTTCGAGGGTCAGAAGCCGGAAGCAGCAGACGAGCTTCCCCGTTACTGCCTCCTCAACCAGCACATGCCGGCAGACATCGTCAAATGCGTCGGCATCAAGCGATTCGAGGTCAGTCGGCGCATTGGACGATGTGTTCTGACCATCCCGGAAGCTTAGGTGGCGCAGCCGCTGTGCTACGATCAGATCATCTCCGGTTTGCGCGAACCGCACTGCGTATTTGCCTGTTTGAACGCTCATTTGCGCACTTGCCCTCGACTTGCTCGCGCCCCTTGGACGTGAGGCTTTTCACACCTAGATACCACGTAGGACACCAAGAACAAAAACTTATGACACACCGGGAAAGAACGGCGCCCGCTCCGAAGACGCACAGGGCCGCGCGGCGGATGACAGGAGACAAGGACATGGTCGAAAAAATCGTGAAAACGGATACTGAATGGCGCGCGGAGCTTTCCGACATGGCCTACAAGGTCCTGCGCAAGCACGCCACTGAACGGGCTCATACCCATGACAACTTCCCGAAAGCGGCGGGAACGTTTCGATGCGCAGGCTGCGACGCGCCCCTGTTTGACGCGGCAACGAAGTTCGAATCCGGAACGGGTTGGCCGTCCTTCTATGCACCCGCCGATGCCGAGATGGTTGGGGAATCCGAGGATAACAGCTGGTTCATGCGCCGCACCGAGGTTCACTGCAACCAGTGCGACGGGCATCTGGGACACGTCTTCCCGGACGGCCCGCAACCCACGGGACTGAGATATTGCATCAACGGGGCTGCTCTCAACTTCGAAGAGGAGAGTTGAGACAACAATGCCGGAGCGTGTCTGGGCGAGGATTACTCGCCCAGTGCGTCGTCCAGAGAAATCCGGCCGAAGTTGCGGATGATTTGCCGGATAAAAGTCGCATCGCGGATCGTGGTTTCCGTAACCCGGCGCGAAAGGGTCACGACCTGCCCGTCTTCGAGGGCAAACCGCTCGACGTTTTGCACCACGTCGCCGTCATCGAAGCTGATCGCGACGACCTGGCGATTGATCTCCTCGGGCTTGCGAATCCCGTAATGGCGGACCGCGCTGCTGACATAAAACCAGTCACCACCTTCGAGCACACCAGCCGCTGACGGGCGCCCGACGACCTCCTCTACCGTGCCGCGTGTGTCGACACCGACCAGGATTTCCTCAAGTTGCTCATCGCTCGGCGTATAGCCATGGTTGCGGATAATCTCGGAGCAGGCCGATACCAAAAAGAGTGCACAGATAAGCGTGGCGCCGATGCACCCTGTTGCCTTACGGTGGTTCAACCGCTTCATACTGCCCTCGTGACTTGCTCTTGACTGTCCCTCCGGCTTACAGAAGGTCAGGCAGCTGTTCAAGAAAGATGCAGTGCCTCGGTTGAAACAACGATCCAGCACCATGACCCAAGCCCTCGAAATTCGCGTCGCCGACCTCAAGCCCGCCCGCCCCCTTCCCGTTCGCTTCACACCGGATGCCGAGCGGATGAAAGAGATCGCAGAGTTGCTCGGCCTTGATGGGCTGCGCAAGATGAACATGACCGGCGAGTTGAAGGCGATCGGACGCAGCGACTGGCAGTTCAAGGGACATCTTGGCGCCACGGTGATCCAGCCCTGCGTGGTTACGTTGGCCCCGGTGACGACTAGGATCGAGGAGGATATCCTGCGTACCTTCGTGAGCGACTGGCAGGAGCCCGAGGACAGTGAGGTTGAGATGCCCGAGGACGAT
>JABDPP010000060.1 GCA_013042765.1 Litoreibacter sp. | reverse complement strand
ATTCTACGCCACGCCGGAAAATCTCGAGAGGATCGGCCTTCCCACAACCCGGAACGATCTGCAACGGGCGAAATTCATCAGCTACGGCGAACCAGCGACGATGATCTGGCGGTTGACGCCCCTCGATGTCCCGCTGCGGCCGGAGAATTTTCCATAATCACCGAGGACGGCGTCGCTGGCTGGGAAATGGCCAAGGCCGGACTGGGGATCGCGCTCATGTCAACCGAACTGGGCGCACGCACATTCGAGGTCGTGCCGGTCCTGCCGGAAGATCCGCCAATGGTGGAATTTCCCATCTGGCTCGTGGTGCATCGTGAAGTGCACTCGAGCCGCCGGATCCGGCTTGTCTTCGATATACTGGATGATCTCCTGAGCCGGTCGACGCATCCGAAGCGCAAAAAGAAAACGCCCCGGCGCTAGCCGGGGCGTTTTGATTATTCCTGAACCGGACCGAAGCCCGCGGCAGCTTTAGCCGCGCTCTTCGACAATCTCAACGAGATGCGGGATCGAGTTGACCATGCCGCGCACGGAAGGGGTATCTTCCAGTTCGCGGGTCTTGTGCATCTTGTTCAGGCCCAGTCCGATCAGCGTTGCACGCTGCTTTTCCGGGCGACGGATCGGAGAGCCGATCTGCTTTACAACAATAGTTTTAGCCATGGATCAGTTCCTTACGCTTCAGCCGGAGCTTCGGCCGCAACCGGTGCATCCGCCTTGGGCAGAATGTCGGCGACTTTCTTGCCACGACGCTGCGCAACCATGCGGGGGCTGGCCTCGTTGGTCAGACCGTCGATGGTGGCGCGGATCATGTTGTAGGGGTTCTGCGATCCGATCGATTTTGCAACGACGTCCTGGACGCCCAGCATCTCGAACACGGCGCGCATCGGACCACCTGCGATGATACCCGTACCTTGCGGAGCGGTACGCATCACGACCTTACCGGCACCGTGGCGCCCGCTGACGTCGTGGTGCAACGTGCGGCCTTCGCGCAGCGGTACACGGATCATCTGACGCTTGGCTTGCTCGGTCGCTTTACGGATCGCCTCGGGAACTTCCTTGGCTTTACCTTTGCCAAAGCCGACGCGGCCCTTCTGGTCACCGACAACCACAAGTGCGGCGAAGCCAAAACGCTTACCACCCTTCACGGTTTTCGAGACACGGTTGATCGCAACCAAACGATCTGCAAATTCAGGAGCTTCCTCGCGGTCGCGACGGCCCCGGTTTCCTGGTTCTCTTGCCATCATACGCTCCTTAAATCTTCAGTCCGCCTTCACGGGCAGCTTCGGCGAGAGCCTTAACCTTCCCGTGAAAGAGGAAACCGCCGCGGTCGAAATATGCCTCGGAGACGCCAGCTTTCTTGGCGCGCTCCGCGATTGCGGCACCGACTTTGGCTGCTGCTTCAACATTGTTCTTGCCGACAACACCCAAGTCCTTTTCGAGCGAGGATGCGGAGGCCAGCGTGGTGCCGGCGACGTCGTCGATCAACTGAACGCTGATGTTCTTGTTCGAGCGGTGAACCGACAGACGTACGCGTCCGGCGTTTACTTTCCGCAGTTTGTTCCGGACGCGCAGGCGGCGCTTCAAGAACAGGTCTCTTTTGCTGTTTGCCATCTGTCTGGTCCTTACTTCTTCTTGCCTTCCTTGCGGAAGATGTACTCGTCTTTGTACTTGATGCCTTTGCCTTTATAGGGCTCGGGCTTCCGCCAGGCGCGAATATTCGCTGCGACCTGGCCTACGAGTTGTTGATCAATGCCCTCGATGATGATCTGCGTCGGCTTGGGCGCCGTAACAGTCACACCTTCGGGGATCGGGAAATCGACGTCATGCGACAGGCCGAGGTTCAGTTTCAGGGAGTTCCCTGTCATCTGAGCCCTGTAACCAACACCGTTGATCTCAAGCTCTTTCTTGAACCCGTCCGTCACACCGGTCACGAGGTTGCCGACCATGGTGCGGCTCATGCCCCACTGCTGGCGGGCCCGCTTGGACTTACCGCGCGGCTCGATCGAAACGACGTTGTCGTTCACGGTGATGTTGACATCATCAGTTGCAGTGAAGCTACGAACCCCTTTGGGGCCTTTGACTTCGACGGTTTGACCTGACACGGAGGCGGTTACGCCAGAGGGCAGTTCGACCGGTCTTTTACCAATACGAGACATCAGTTCCTCCTTAGAAGACCGTGCAAAGAACTTCGCCACCAACATTCTTGGCGCGAGCGTTTGCATCCGACATCACGCCTTGCGGTGTGCTGACAATCGACACGCCCAGGCCCTGACGAACCGTTGGGATGTCCTTAACGCCCATGTAGACGCGGCGACCGGGCTTGGAGACCCGCTTCAGCTCACGAATGACAGGAGTGCCTTCGTAGTATTTCAGCTCGATCGACAGGGCCGGGTGTCCGTCCTTGCCGGTCATTTTCTCGTAGCCACGAATGTAGCCTTCGTCAGCCAGCACATCGAGAACCCAGGCGCGCAGCTTGGACGCCGGTGTTTCCACGGTCGCCTTTCCACGCAGTTGCGAGTTCCGGATGCGGGTGAGCATATCAGCGATAGGATCGTTCATTTCATGCCCTCCTTACCAGCTTGACTTAACCATGCCGGGGATCTGGCCGCTTGAGCCAAGTTCCCGCAGCGCGATCCGGGAGACCTTCAGCTTACGGTAGTAAGCGTGCGGACGACCGGTCAGTTGACAACGGTTGTGTAGACGAGTCGCCGAGCTGTTGCGCGGCAGTTCAGCCAGTTTCAGACGCGCCTTGAAGCGCTCTTCCATCGGCTTGTCTTTGTCATTCGCGATTTCCAGCAGGGCTGCGCGCTTGGCGGCGTATTTCTTCACCAGGCGCTCCCGCTTCTTTTCGCGTTCGATCATTGCTTTTTTAGCCATGTCTTCAGTTCCTTCCCGCGGATCAGCTTGTGAAAGGCATGTTGAAAGCTTTCAACAGGCTCTTTGCTTCCGCGTCGGTGGATGCGGTGGTGCAGATGACGATATCCAGACCCCAGGCTTCGTCGATTTTGTCGAAGTCGATTTCCGGAAAAACGATGTGTTCCTTGAGGCCCATGGCATAGTTGCCGCGGCCATCGAACGATTTCGGCGAAACACCACGGAAGTCACGAACACGTGGCATCGCGATGGTGATCAGACGATCAAGGAATTCATACATGCGCTCACCGCGCAGGGTCACCTTCGCACCCAGCGGCATGTCCTCACGAACGCGGAAACCAGCGATGGATTTCTTGGCACGTGTGACCATGGCCTTCTGGCCGGAGATCGCGGTCAGGTCAGCTGCGGCATTGGCCGGCTTCTTGCTGTCCTTCACGGCTTCCGCACCGGCACCGATGTTCAGAACGATCTTGTCCAGACGCGGGATCTGCATGTCGTTCTTGTAGGAGAACTCTTCCTTCATCGCGGCGCGGATAGTGCTGTCGTAGAGCGACTTGAGCCGCGGGGTGTAGTTTTCTGTATCAAGCATCAGATCACATCCCCTGTTGTCTTGGCGTAGCGAACTTTCTTGTCGCCATCCATTTTGAAACCAACGCGGGTCGCCTTACCGTTTGCATCCAGCAGAGCAAGGTTGCTCAGTTGGATCGGCATTGCCTGTGGCTGACGGCCACCTTGCGCATTCTGGCTCTGCTTGACGTGGCGGATCGCGATGTTGAGACCGTCCACGATTGCTTTCCCGGCCTTGGGGTCAAGGGAGGTGATCTCACCTTCTTTGCCTTTGTCCTTGCCGGTCAGCACGACGACCTTGTCGCCCTTTTTCAGTTTAGCAGCCATGTCACAGCACCTCCGGGGCGAGCGAAATGATCTTCATGAAGTTCTTGGACCGCAACTCACGAACGACTGGGCCAAAGATACGGGTACCGATCGGCTCATTGTTGTTGTTGAGGATGACAGCGGCGTTGCGATCAAAGCGGATCGCCGTGCCATCTTCACGACGGACTTCTTTGGCGGTGCGAACGACGACGGCTTTACGCACGTCACCTTTCTTTACGCGACCGCGCGGGATGGCTTCCTTAACCGACACGACAATAATGTCGCCGACGGACGCGTATTTACGCTTGGAGCCACCCAGAACCTTAATGCACTGAACACGGCGTGCGCCGCTGTTGTCAGCCACATCAAGATTGGTCTGCATCTGGATCATGTGATGTCTCCCGACCTTTGGGGACTGATGGTCTCAGCCCCAGGGTTTCGATGAAACCGGAATGTAAGCGCTTATTCGGCGATCACTTCCCAGCGTTTGGTTTTCGACTTTGGTGCACATTCCTGAATGCGAACCGCGTCGCCGACATTGAATGTGTTCTTCTCATCGTGCGCCCGGTATTTCTTGGACTTACGAATGGTCTTCTTCAGAACGGGGTGGCGGAAGCGACGCTCGACGGAAACGGTGACCGTTTGCTCGTTCTGGTTGCTCGTGACGACGCCGTTAAGGATACGTTTAGGCATAGATCAAGCCTCCCCAGCGGCCGCACGGGCCTTTTCGTTCAGAATTGTTTTCACACGTGCAGCATCCCGCTTGACGGTGCGCATACGTGCTGTGTTCTCAAGTTGTCCTGTGGCCTGTTGAAAGCGCAGGTTAAATGCTTCTTTCTTCAGATTCGCCAGCTCCTCGTTGAGCTGATCCGCGGTCTTATCGCGAAGTTCACCGGCGTTCATAGCCATTTCCTTTTTTCATACACTGGAGAGCCCGCAAGCGGTCACCCTGATTCCAGTGGAGTTCATGATGAAGGGCTGCTTTAGGCGTGTTTGACCATTGACGCAACCCCCTTTGGGAAAAAGCTTTGCGAGACTGATAC
>JABDPP010000137.1 GCA_013042765.1 Litoreibacter sp. | reverse complement strand
GACCCGGAGAGCTGCGCGCGCATCATCCGTGATGTCGTGCCTTCAGGGATCGTAAATGCCGCGGCCTGGACGGCTGTTGATGCAGCCGAAGACCATCGGGAGGCGGTGCAACTGATCAATGCCGTATCTCCGGGCGTCATGGCGCGCGAAGCCAGCAGACTTGAGATTCCGTTTCTCCACATCTCCACCGATTATGTCTTTGATGGATCCGGTAGTACGCCTTTTTCTCCTGAGGATGTGCCAAGACCTAAAAGCGTCTACGGCCAGACAAAACGAGAGGGTGAGTTGTCGGTAGAGGCAGCGGGTGGGGTCTCTGCAATCTTGCGGACCTCTTGGGTTTTTTCCGCACATGGTAGTAACTTTGTGAAGACCATGCTGCGCCTCTCCGAAACCCGGGACCATCTTTCCGTTGTGGGGGATCAGACCGGCGGGCCAACCCCTGCGAGAGACATTGCGAAAGCTTGCGTGGTGGTGCTGGAGGGGCTGGCAAAGGATCCGGCCTCAGCTGGCACCTATCACTTTTCCGGAGCTCCGGATGTCAGTTGGGCTGAATTCGCGCGGGAGATCTTCAGGCAGGCGGGCCGGTCCGTGCAGATCGAGGATATTCCAACTGCCCAGTTCCCGACGCCTGCGCCGCGCCCGGCAAATTCCCGGCTTAATTGCACGGCGACCCAATCGGTTTTCAGACTTGACCGGCCGAACTGGAAGGCAGGCCTGAAAGAAGTTCTTGAAAGGTTAAAAATCAGATGAAACGCAAAGGTATCATTCTGGCAGGCGGCTCAGGCTCGCGGCTTTTCCCGATCACGATGGGGGTCTCAAAACAGCTGCTTCCGATCTATGACAAACCGATGATCTATTATCCGCTCTCGGTCCTGATGCTGGGGGGCATCCGGGAAATTGCGGTGATCACGACACCTCAAGACAGGGCGCAGTTTCAGCGTTTGATGGGCGATGGAAGTCAGTGGGGACTGGACCTGATCTGGATCGAACAGCCATCACCTGATGGCCTCGCCCAAGCCTATCTCCTCGCCGAGGATTTTCTTGCTGGTGCGCCCTCCGCAATGATCCTTGGCGACAATCTCTTTTTCGGACATGGCCTGCCGGAAATTCTGGCGCGTGCGGATGCGCGTGAGGGCGGGGGTACAGTGTTCGCCTACCGCGTCGCGGATCCAGAACGTTATGGCGTGGTGGAATTCGACGGGGACAGGGCACTTTCGATTGTCGAAAAACCGGAGGTTCCAGCGTCCAATTTCGCGGTAACTGGCCTTTATTTCCTGGACGGCGATGCGCCGAAGCGTGCGGCGAAAATCGCTCCGTCTGATCGTGGCGAGCTTGAGATCACTTCTCTTCTTGGTCTGTATCTGGCTGACGGGACGATGACAGTCGAGCGCATGGGTCGTGGCTATGCATGGCTTGATACCGGTACACATGGCTCACTTCTTGATGCAGGGAATTTCGTGCGGACATTGCAGGATCGGCAAGGCCTTCAGACGGGCAGCCCGGAGGAGATCGCCTTTGGTCAGGGCTGGATTGACGCGCAGGCGCTACAGGAGCAGGCGAAGGCTTACGGGAAAAACTCCTACGGCCAGTATCTGAAAGAGCTGGCCGTGCGGAAATGATCCGGGGGCGCTACGCCGCGTTCTGGATGTAGTTTCTCAGGTAGCCGATCAGGCGACGGGTTTCCGCTCCCGAGCCGGCATTCGGCTTCTGCAGGTCAGAGCGCGCCAACAGCACGCGCAGAGCAACCTGATCGTGGGCCACGTAGAGTCCAGGACGCGCGGAAACCTCCCGTGCGGTCGCAATCTGATGATCGTTTCGATGCTCTCCAAGCGCATACTGGCGCGGCATGATGATCAGCGGCTTCCGGAAAACACGCGCCGACAGGATCGAGCCGATACCTGCGTGGGCAACGACCACGCGCGCTTCGCGAAAATGTGCCTCGAAGGCTTTGGGCGATAGATGCGTGCGGCATTCGAGGCTCGGCCAATTCCCATGATCTGGCCCAACCTGTGCGACAATCCTCTCGTCAAGTGCTCCGGCAAGCTCGTTCATGGCATCGATCAATCGGGGGAACGGCAACTGCGTGCCGGTTGTCACGAAAATCAAAGAATTGACCCTGCGAAATCGACCCCTTCCGCGCGGGCTGGCGTCTCCCATTGCGACAGGCAGAGCCGGGCGAAGCGTTTGGCGAGCCGGCCCGAAGATGACATTTCCTGCGCGTTCGCGACAGAATCCACCCAGATCGTTTGCGCGCCCACCGCACGTCCTAGCGCAAGCGCAATCACGCCCGGAAGCGCTCCGGTCGATATCACCACATCGGGGCGGATTCTTAGGATCAGCCCAATCAGCTTGACGAAACATAGGGTTGCGCGAAGCGCGGTATTCCGGTTGCAGTCGGGGACAAGGGACGCTGGCGACGCGCCGAACTGTTCCGACAAGCCTTTCAGGGTCGTGATGTAGTGGACCTCATGTGCTGCGAAGGCAGGCCGCATCAGCATCAATTGCTGCCAATGGCCACCTGCGGATGCTACGGCGAGGATCTTCTTAGTCATCTCTAACATCTCCTCGGGGGTTGCAGAGCCGGTTCTCGCACCGGTTATGGCTATCCCCCGCCGCCCCAGAAGATCCGCGCGTAGTTAAGTCCGAGTTAACGCTTGCCCTTCAAAATGCCTCTGACAAAAAGCTTTCAACTTCGGACGTTTTCGGCCTGATATCCGGAAAAATTGATGCTTTAATGGCTTCGAACCTTTCGGGCGAAATAGGAAAACCTCATGAAGATCGCAGTGATTGGAACCGGGTATGTCGGGCTTGTGTCGGGCGTCTGTTTTTCAGACTTCGGTCATGATGTTGTCTGCGTCGATAATGACCCGGAAAAGATCGCCCGTCTGGACGCGGGCGAGGTTCCGATCTTCGAGCCCGGCTTGCAGGACCTCATGGTGCGCAATGCCAGTGCCGGCCGCTTATCCTTCACCCAGGATCTTGCGAGTGCTCTGGACGGGGCCGAGGCTGTTTTCATCGCGGTTGGTACGCCGACCCGCCGCGGCGATGGTCATGCGGACCTGAGCTACGTGATGGCGGCGGCCGAAGAGATTGCGAGAACCGCAACGGGCTATCTCGTCATTGTCACCAAATCGACGGTGCCGGTCGGGACCAACCGAAAGGTTCAGGAGGTCGTTTCCAAAGCGAACCCTGACCTTGATTTCGATGTAGCATCCAACCCGGAATTCCTGCGGGAAGGGGCCGCTCTCGATGATTTCATGCGACCTGATCGCGTCATCGTCGGAGTTGAGAGCGATCGCGCTGCCGCGGTCATGTCTGAGATCTACCGGCCGCTGTTCCTCAGGGATTTCCCGATTGTGACGACGGATCTCGAAAGTGCCGAGATGATTAAATACGCCGCCAATGCTTTTCTGGCGACGAAGATCACCTTCATCAACGAGATTGCCGCCCTCTGCGAACGAACCGGAGCCAACGTAAAAGAGGTGAGCAAGGGGATCGGATTTGACGGTCGGATCGGGAACAAGTTTCTCCATGCCGGCCCGGGCTATGGCGGATCCTGCTTTCCCAAGGATACGCGTGCGCTGGCCCGGATCGGTCAGGAGCATGCTTGCCCGATGCAGATCACCGAAGCCGTGATAAGCGTGAATGAAGGGATCAAGCAGCGCATGATCGAAAAACTTCGCGATCTGTGTGATGACAGTTTCAACGGGAAAACGATCGCGGTGCTCGGCGTGACCTTCAAGCCGAACACCGACGACATGCGGGAAGCGCCATCGCTGACCATCGTTCCGGCGCTTGTTGGTGGCGGCGCGAAGGTCCGGATTGCCGATCCTCAAGGCAAACGCGAAGGCGAGGATCTGCTGCCCGGCGTCATCTGGGCCGAAGATGCCTACGCGGCCAGCGACGGCGCGGATCTTGTGGTAATTCTTACCGAGTGGAACGAATTTCGCGCGCTTGATCTGCCGCGTCTTGCCGTGTCGATGGCCCGGGCACGTATGGCAGACCTACGCAATATCTACGCTCCGGATGATGCGCTCGCAGCGGGGTTCGAGATGTACAGCTCTATCGGTCGTTGAGCACCGCACTGACCAGTGCTCAGCACCCTGTGCCGCTCAGGACGACGCGGACAGTTCTCAGAAGGATCGAAACATCCGTTTTTAAGGACAGGCTGCGCGCATAGGCGAGTTTGTGTGTGGGCCCCATACTTCCTGCGAATTCGTGCAACCCAATAAACTGGTTTAGCGGTCCTTTTATGGACGCCGATGTGGCGACAGTACTCAAGTATATTTCAATAAGGGGCAATTCTGTCAGGTAGAATTTCGATAGCAGCTATGCTGCTTAGGTCCGGTTTCCCTTTGCTGCCTTTCATAAGTCTTCTCGACCTCGAAAAGTTCCCGGGCTTTGGCAGTAAGACCGTAGAGCCTGATGTAC
>JABDPP010000135.1 GCA_013042765.1 Litoreibacter sp. | reverse complement strand
GGCAATAAGCACAAGCATGAAAATTGCTAGAAAATTCATATTTTTAACACTTTATTTCGCCTAGCCCGGAAGACAGGCCAATCCACCCTGCAATCCGGGCGTTCCAGATCGCGTGAAACGCCACCTCTCATTCTGCTTCCGGTCTTCACAATCCATCGCTTGCAGCCAGCCCTCGGGAGGTTAGGTTAAGCGACACAAACAGGAGATCCCGATGCGCGACGCTGTCCCCCAACCCATCTTCCTCAAGGATTACGCGGCCCCGGCTTACCTGGTCGATGATGTCCACCTGACCTTCAGGCTTCATCCGACCAAAACCCGCGTTCTCAGCCGCATCGCGTTCCGCCCCAATCCCGAGACGCAGGATCGGCGATTTTATCTTGATGGCGAGCAGCTTACCCTGATCAGCGCGCGGATCGACGGGCGGGACGTCACCCCAACCCTGACCGAAGGCGGACTGGCCTGTGCAGCGCCTGACGCACCTTTCATCTGGGAGGCTGAAGTTGAAATCAGCCCCGAGAAAAACACAGCTCTGGAAGGGCTTTACATGTCCAACGGCATGTATTGCACCCAATGCGAGGCCGAGGGCTTTCGCAAGATCACCTATTACCCCGACCGCCCGGATGTGATGGCCAAGTTCACTGTGCGCATTGAGGGCGACGCCCCGGTCAAGCTGTCCAATGGCGATCCTGTGGCCGAGGGTGACGCATTCGCGGAGTGGCATGATCCCTGGCCGAAACCAGCCTATCTGTTTGCCCTTGTGGCGGGTGAGTTGGTTAACCATCCGGACAGCTTCACCACCCGTTCCGGACGCGAGGTGGAACTCAACATCTGGGTGCGCCCCGGTGACGAGAACAAATGCGCCTTCGGGATGGATGCCCTGAAACGGTCGATGAAGTGGGACGAAGAAGTCTATGGCCGCGAATATGACCTGAGCCTTTTCAATATCGTGGCTGTCGATGATTTCAACATGGGTGCAATGGAGAACAAGGGGCTGAATATCTTCAACTCTTCTGCCGTTCTTGCGTCGCCGGAGACCTCGACCGACACGAATTTCGAACGGATCGAGGCGATCATCGCCCATGAGTATTTCCACAACTGGACTGGAAACCGCATAACCTGCCGCGACTGGTTCCAGCTCTGCCTCAAAGAAGGCCTCACCGTCTACCGCGATCAGCAATTCACCGGCGACATGCGCAGCCATGCGGTCAAGCGCATCGACGACGCATTGGCACTTCGGGCCCGGCAGTTCCGTGAGGATAACGGACCTCTGGCGCATCCGGTGCGTCCGGAGAGCTTTGTCGAGATCAATAATTTCTATACCGCGACAGTCTATGAGAAAGGCGCCGAGATCATCGGCATGCTGAAGACACTTGTCGGCGATGAGGCCTATTACAAAGCCTGCGACCTCTATTTTGACCGCCATGACGGGCAGGCCTGCACGATCGAGGACTGGCTGAAATGCTTCGAGGATACGACGGGTAGGAACCTCGACCAATTCAAGCTGTGGTATTCTCAGGCCGGAACGCCTCGGATCAATGTCTCCGACAATTTCGAGGACGGCACTTACACCTTGAAATTCTCGCAATCTACCCCGCCGACACCGGGGCAGGACGATAAGGATCCGAAAGTGATCCCGGTCGCGGTGGGACTGCTTAACCCCAATGGGGACGAGATCCAGCCAACCGAGATCCTCGAGATGACAGACGCGGTTCAGGAGTTCCAGTTCTCGGGCCTCGCTTCCAAGCCCGTGCCTTCGATCTTGCGGGGATTTTCCGCCCCCGTGATCCTTGAGCGTGACCAGTCCAACGCGGAACGCGCCTTCCTGCTTACCCACGACACCGACCCGTTCAACAAGTGGGAGGCCGGTCGTGCCCTCGCTCGGGATGGGATGATCCGCATGGTGACCGAAGACGCAGCCCCCGATCAGGCCTATCTCGACGCGCTCGTGTCCGTGGCCCACGACGAACGGCTTGACCCGGCTTTCCGGGCTCTGGCGCTGACCCCGCCCTCTCAGGACAACAT
>JABDPP010000127.1 GCA_013042765.1 Litoreibacter sp. | reverse complement strand
GTGCATCACGCCCTGCGGGCCCGGCATAAGCGCCACGACGCGCCGCGCTTCCTGCAGGAACGGACGCAGCAGCGGCACTGCAAATCCGAAACCGACAATGGTCTGCCCCTTGGGCTCGGACCAGAAGCTCGTCACCTGATCACGAATGGCGCTTTGCGCGACGCGCCCGAGCCGGGTGCGATAGTAGAATTTTTTCAAATCCTGGACATCAAGATGCATGACGCGCCCATAAAACAAGCTTTCTTCCGCACCCTAGACAGGATTTCGCCTCCGTTCCAACGCCGATCCCGCTAAGGGATGCAAAAAATACCCCCGGAGGAGAAAGTTCCGGTTCTTCCGGGCAATCCCGCCCGATAGTTTCAAGGATCGAAAACCGCCGAAAATATGAGCTTTTTGCCTTACAGAGAGGGAAATTCTTCAACGATCACAGCGTTTGTGACCAGAAAAGACTTGAAGGATCGGAATTTAAACCGAACTGTAATGGGTAAGAGGCAATGGTGACTACCGGGTCCTCGGCCCGGCAGCTGCCCTCATCATAAGGAGCACTTGGGTGCCATCATTTTCGGACACTCTTGAAAAAGCTATTCATTCTGCGCTGGCGCAGGCAAACGTCCATCGCCACGAGCTGGCGACACTTGAACATCTTCTGCTGGCACTCACGGATGAACCCGATGCCGCAAAAGTCATGCAGGCCTGCGGGGTTGATCTCGACCTTCTGCGCAAGGCACTGACTGAATTCATCGAGGATGAACTGGCAACGTTGATCACGGATGTCGAGGGCTCGGAAGCCGTCCCGACCGCTGCGTTTCAGCGCGTGATCCAGCGTGCGGCGATCCATGTCCAGTCTTCTGGCCGGACCGAGGTGACAGGCGCCAACGTGCTGGTCGCCATTTTCGCCGAGCGTGAGTCGAATGCCGCCTTCTTCCTGCAAGAGCAGGACATGACCCGCTACGATGCGGTCAACTTCATCGCCCATGGCGTCGCGAAGGACCCCAATTACGGCGAAGCCCGCCCGATCACCGGCTCCAGCGAGTTCGAGGAGGAAAGCACCTCCGAGCAGGTTGAGAACGGCGAAGCGAGCGAATCCGCACTGGCCAAATACTGCGTCGACCTGAATGAGAAGTCGCGCAAGGGCGATGTCGATCCTCTGATCGGGCGCGATCACGAGGTTGAACGCTGCATTCAGGTGCTCTGCCGCCGCCGCAAGAACAACCCTCTGCTCGTCGGCGATCCCGGCGTCGGAAAAACCGCAATTGCCGAAGGTCTGGCCCATAAGATCGTGGAAGGGGAGACCCCGGACGTTCTGGCCGGCGCAACCATCTATTCACTGGATATGGGTGCCCTTCTGGCGGGAACCCGTTATCGCGGTGATTTCGAGGAACGTCTGAAAGCCGTCATGAACGAGCTTGAGGATCACCCAGATGCGGTGCTGTTCATCGACGAGATTCATACGGTCATCGGGGCCGGCGCGACCTCCGGCGGGGCGATGGATGCCTCAAACCTGCTCAAGCCTGCCTTGCAGGGCGGCAAACTGCGCTGCATGGGCTCGACCACCTACAAGGAATTCCGCCAGCATTTCGAGAAGGATCGCGCGCTGAGCCGCCGGTTCCAGAAAATCGACGTAATGGAACCGTCGGTCGATGATGCGGTGAAAATCCTGAAAGGTCTCAAGCCCTATTTCGAAGATCACCACGAGATCAAATACACAACCGACGCGATAAAATCGGCAGTCGAGCTTTCGGCCCGCTACATCCATGACCGCAAGCTGCCAGACAAGGCGATCGACGTGATCGACGAAGCCGGCGCAGCACAGCATCTTGTCGCGGAATCGCGGCGCCGCAAGACCATCGGCACCAAGGAGATCGAGGCCGTCGTGGCAAAGATCGCCCGGATCCCACCTAAGAATGTCAGCAAGAACGACGCCCAGCTTCTGAAAGATCTCGAGAAGTCCCTGAAACGGGTCGTCTTCGGTCAGGACACCGCTATCGAAGCGCTGTCATCGGCCATCAAACTGGCACGCGCTGGCCTTCGGGAACCTGAGAAGCCCATCGGCAACTACCTGTTTGCGGGCCCGACCGGTGTCGGCAAGACGGAAGTCGCCAAACAACTTGCCGATACTCTGGGTGTCGAGCTGATCCGTTTTGACATGTCCGAATACATGGAAAAACACGCGGTCTCGCGCCTGATCGGCGCGCCTCCGGGCTATGTCGG
>JABDPP010000123.1 GCA_013042765.1 Litoreibacter sp. | reverse complement strand
GTTGCTCCAGTTCGCGATAAGATCGAAGCCCTGCGGCTGCGGCATCGCTTCGAGATGCTCGGCAAAACGGCCCCAGATTGCCATCACCTTGTCCTGATTTGCGTCGGAGATTTCCTGACTCTCGATAACGGAGATCACGTAGCCGGAGCCGTCATCGTTCATGACATTTACGAAATGCACCAGTCCGGGCAGGGCCATGATGCTGGGTTTCATCTCTTCCAGCAGCGCCGTGGCCGTTTCTTTCGTGCCGGGCTTCATCTTGTAAGGTGTTACTCTGGCATACATGTCGTTCTTTCTCCCTTGCTACATTATTCGTTAGAAGATCAGCCGGGGTATTTTAACCACGACATTTCGGAGCCTAGCACCGGTTCCGCCCATCCGGGGTCATAAAGATGACAGCTGCGTGAAGAATCCGGGATCGCGCGTGAACAAGCCTACCGGCGCGCCGCGTGTCAGCGGCGCCGTTTACGACCCGCCAAAAGCGCCGCGTTGCGCTTCTCAACATGGGCGAATGCGGGCATGAACTTCTCGTTCATAACGCCTTCACCGTTGGCCAGTTGATAAAGCATATGCGACGGGTTCTCGGAGCATTTTACGACCATGGGCCCGTCGGGCGTGACCGCGATATCAAACCCCAAGAGCCCGAACAGCGGGAACATCGCATGTGCACGGGTCGTGAGATCTTCAATCTCAATCCAGAAAGGGATCTGGAAGCCGGGAAAGCGCGCGTCGCTGACCGGGTGCCACTCGACCGCTTCAACATTAAGCCCCGCACCCCGGCGCACCTGTCTGATCTGGCCGGTTTCCACGTCCAGAGCCGCGGTCATGCTGCCGCTTTGCCAGGAATTGTCGGACATGGCGCCAGGTGCCGGGATCTTCCAGAGGGCATAAAGAACACGTGGCCAGTCATTCTCGATCACCGTAACCACGCGCAGGGTTCCGAGAACAGGGCCGGCGATTTCGGTCAACTCACCGTTTTGTTCAACGGCGGATTGAAACAGGTAACCCTCTGAGAAATTGTCGAAAATCTCGGCTGCGAGAGCGTGGATTTCCGCCGTCTGCCCATTGCCGAGAATTACGACACCCCGCTTGGGATCCATGTCGCTCAGAAGTGCGGATCCCCGACCCATCGAGGGGCCTTCGGGCTTGGCAAAGACCGGATAGACTGCCCGGTTGAGCAGAAACTCCTCGATCTCGGCGTCGCTGCGCAGGGTTTCGATGTTTCCAAACCAGCGATCCCGCGACACCACCGCCTGCGTATCGGCCGTGGCGACCCCAAGTTGCCGGAGCAGGGCCGAATACAAAACCTTATCGTCGAAAAAGGCCGGCGTCTGAACCAGCTTTTCCGGAGACAGCCGCCGGTTCAGAGCCGCGCCGCTTTTTGAACCGACAAACTGGCGCTTCTCCTCCGGTGTCAGTTCCGCGCGATAAACCTGACAGGCGTAGTATTCCTGTGCGGAGAGCTTCGGCGACCCGTAATGCAGCGATAAGATCTCACGAAATTGCTTCAGAGGGCTGACGCCGGAAGATTTGGCCACAGCGGCGATAGACGAAGCGACAGGCACAGCCGCACGAGGCGGAGCGCCCAGAAGAATTGTACTTTCCGCAACCTTGGCCATGGTCCCGCCTTCATACCTGTCGTGTGTGACGTTGCCTCGTGCGACGCCTTAAATCTGGAGTATTAGATTCCTCGAACGTTCAAACCTGTCGCGACACAAACCGGAACAACCGGCGACCAACGACCTCTTGTTTGCCGATAGCCTACTCAAACTACAGCATTTCTGTCACTTCACGTCTGCAGCATGGGGCGGCTAGGCGGGTTTTCTTGTGTTCTTTAGGCAACGCGATGGGAAGACCGCTCAAACGGAGTTTCCCGCAAGAACAATTGACCGCCATCAACGAAAGGTCGCCCGGCGTCGGCTAAAAAAAACCTGAAAATTTTCCTCAACGTGAGTTCGAAGGGGCATGACATGTCAAAAAACGTAGTAGCGGCGGTCGGATTAGCGGTCCTGACCGTTGTCGGTTGCGAGAACATGACCGAGCAGGAACAGGTGATCTTCGGCGGTCTGGCTGGCGCGGCTGTGGGCGGCCTGACTGCCAAGGCACTCGACGCTGATGACGACTGGATTATTATCTCGGCCCTTGCGGGTGCCGCTGTGGGAACGATGGTTGCTCGCAATCAGGCAACGCAGGAATGCGCCTATGCCCGCGGTGATGGCACCTACCGTGTCGGACCGTGTCCGTAACTTGAACGGTCTTTTTCAAGTGGCGTAATGAAAGATCTTAGCGTTCCCGAAGAACAGTCTGTTGCGCGTTGATACGCAAAAGAGCGTATACATTTTTCAAACGTCAGCTATAGTTTCGATATTATCAAATTAAGAAATTAGAAATCTTGTTGTCACTACCTTTTGGATTGAAGTCGGCTTTTTTGCCGGGCCCTTCGGACACTTAAGCAATTTTTTTTGAGGAGTTTCCCTTGCAGCTATCTCGCTCCATTCTTGCACACGAGGAATTAGACCAGGTGCAACTTTCGAAATCGTTCCACATGCGCGATTTCCTCGCCAGCGACATCGCAGAGTTCTATGGCCTGCCAAACATTCCGGAGAACCCGGATATCGCAATCCGTGCGGCGGCGCGGCTCTGTCAGGATCTGCTGGAGCCGTTGCAGGAGCGATATGGCAAGCTCTCCATCCGCGCGGCCTATCGATCTCGCCTTGTTCATGGGTTTCGCGAAAAGTTCCACGAAGCCCATCCGACCGAGTATTGCTGTGCGGCTGAGGCAGCGCAGGCGGAGACCCTGATCTGGGATCAAAACGGCGAGAGCGGTGCGATGGAGGCCGGGATTTGCATCGCGTTACCGCAGGCCTCGGACCGGTTCGCGCCTGGCGCCGACTGGCGGTCGCTGGCGTGGTGGATCCATGACAATCTCGAGTATTCATCACAGGTATATTTCGAGGCAGGCGATACGTTCTTCCTGTCGTGGAGCGAAAATCCGGCGCGCGTTATTGAAAGTAGGATGGAGCCTGTGGGCATTCTCACCCGACCGGGCATGGCCAATCATGGCATCGACCATTCGGGTTGGTATGCCGGCGGCAAGCTCCGCCGTCTCAACTAAAAGAAATCCGGGCAGGGGCCTGGCGCATGTCTTGTGATCCTGAATAGGTTTACGGCTTCACGCTTGTCTCGAGGACATCCTCTCGTTTCTGGATGATGTTATCGGCGGTCCAGCTTGTGGGTATCCCAAGAGGGTATAAAATTAGGAACGAGAGCAAAACGAACTGGAGCCGCGTGGCATTTTTCGGCCTGATCAGACGGCTGGGGTGAATGGGTTTTCGGCTACGCAAAGCCAGAACGAGGATCATCACGCCTGCCAAAGCCATGATAAGATTGAAGACTTGTCCGGTGCCTAGGCCGAGCCACGCGGCCTCGTAATCGCGCAGCAGATCGACTGCAAAACGCAGACCTGCATAGAGGCTGACGAACAAACCCGTGACTACACCGCGCCCCGGCGGCCAGATCTGGATTGCCCAGATCAAAATCGGCAGGATCACGAAATTCTTCGCGCTCTCGTAGAGCGCCACGGGATGCCGCGCGCCGTCCAGGTCGGGATAAATGAATGCCCAAGGCACATCGGTGACCGATCCTACCACACCACCTTCGATGAAGTTTCCGAGCCTGCCGACAGCGAGAAGGAAGACACCGGGAACGACGATCTCGTCGAGCAGGCCCAGAAATGACAACCCGCGCATTCGGGCAAACAGGGCGGTTGCAAGTAGGCCGCCCAGAAGCACGCCGTGAGAGGCCATTCCGCCCGCCCACCAGTTGAGCACGGCGATGGGGCGCTGGCGATAGTAGTCGAACTCATACACGAGAATGTCGAAGGCACGACCGCCCAGCATCACGCCGACCGCAAAGAGGATCGTCAAAGCGAACACACCGTGATCAGACAAGCCGATGATCCGCCGGCGCGCCCAGAACCATATCAAGACTCCCAGAAAACCGAAGGAGTAGACCGCGCCATACCAGTAGATCGAACCGAATGGCGTGGTTACGATCGCAGGATCAAAGTCATGTATCATCGACAATCCCTCGCTTCGCAAAGGTCGGGGAACTAAGCCCGCGCTGAACGCAGCCTCCTTTTGGACGAGAATTCGTGCCAGCCCTTGGCGATCGATAATGAGAGCCCACACGCTTGCGCGCATTGACCTGGCTCAAGCGACGTCTGAAGCGATCTGCTTGACTGGACGCATGATTTCCGCAGATCCTAAGACCGAAATTATTGACGCGGATCTGGTCATAACTCCAAAGATCTCGCCCAGACAACAACCGCCGAGAATGGGGACATTTGACAAGGACAGCCGCCTTAGGCTTTGATTTTTGAGGGAGGCCGATTGATGCTGAGAAGGGAATTCATATGCGGCGCGGTATGCGCGCCCCTCATTACCAGTTCGGCAGCCGCGAAAGCGCAAGGCCCGACCCTCGTTGCCCATGGCGGTCGCGACTTGAACCGACGCTTTCTGCGCGATCTGCGGAACGCGGCTGGAGGTAAAAACTTCCGACTGCTGCTCGCGCCTTACTCTTCAAAGAACCCATCGAAAAAAGCTGGGGAAGAAATCGACCGGCTGAGGGGGCTTGGTTATTCTGATATCGAAGCTCTGAATCTGAGCTCATTCGGCGCCGCGCGAAGTCAAATCAGAACTGCGGATGCCATTTGGTTTGCCGGCGGGTCGCAAAGAAGACAGGTCGAAACGATCGGGCGCGTGCCTGGGGTTTTGGAGGAGTTGAACGTGGCCTATTCCAACGGCGTCGTAATGGCGGGCAGCAGCGCCGGTGCGGCAGTGATGTCGAGCCTGATGATCACCGGTGGCCGAAAGGGGAGTGTCAAAACACAACGCGGCCTTGGGTTCTGGAGAAACGTGGTATTGGATCAGCTCGTGAATACTCGCGATCGGGAGTACAGGCTTCAAGAGGTAATCAGCGCCAACCGCGGTCTCCTTGGCCTTGGGTTGGATGAGGGTGTCTGGATCACATATTCCAATGGGATCGCAACCGTCGGCGGGCGTGGCAAGGCACGGCTCGTTTACTGGGCAAATGGTCTACAGCAAATGGAACTCAAACGCGGATCGAAACTAAAACTTCCGACGTAAGTGTTGAGGGACCTTGAGCAATCATTGGTGAAAGGTGCAGCGAACGGCTGGAAGGAGCCCAGAGGAGAAATTGGTGCGCATCGCAGGATCAACGCAGCGTCCCTGAGGCAGGCTTATTTGGAGAATTTCCCTAGGCAGGCTATGAACAATTGACTGAGACTTGGCGACCCTGCTCATACCTTCCAGAGCCAGCAACAAGCGGAGACCAACAGATGAACCTTGAGAAACTTTCGAAGCGGGTAACGCAGGAACTAGATACGACATTGCCCGACGATCTTCCGACCGAACAGAAGGATGCGATCTTGGAAATCGTCCAACGGGCACTCCTTGACGCTTCGAGCCGCACACATCGCGAGATGAAAGAGACAGCAGTCATCTGCTGCGGTCCGGAAGCAGATCTGGCCCATAAAATCCAGAAGCAAATGGACAAGAAACGCGACATGCTAATCGCAAACCTAAGTGCGATGCGTTGAAGTAATAAGCACAATGGCAGCTCCGGCCCCCGAGCGGTCATTGGCGAGGAGCGCTGTACCCGGCCCAAATTGACGAATGCTTCAAGCGGCTGCAAAGACTGCAGCACGTATATAGTTGTAAATCCAACCCTGCTTGATTTGAGAAATCTCTGTGCGATTGGCTGCCGCGAGCGACCGCCGGGAACTCCGCGATTTGCCGCGCACAGAAGGAAAGGGGTCGGCCGCTGTTCGCGATCGGAACAATCGCACCAGAAACATATACCGTGTTTCTGTTCTCACGTGCGTAAGAGGCGCATCAAATAACGGAATCAATCCAGCGCATCGGTAGGAGTCTCTTGACCCCATAATCGGGTACAGCTCTTGCATTTGGGATGAACTGCAAAAATACTCGTCTCAAGGAGTTTTTATATGGAACAAATCCTGTCTGATTTAGCCAGTAAATGCAGCGATATTCTAGGCGCAAACCCCGGCCCCGAGGGCCGAGCAAGGGTGGCAGAACTGCTGTCTGAACTGCTTGCTGACTCTGCCAATATCGAGGCGTTGATCCCGCCGACAACCGGGGAACGCGACGTGTTGTATCGCGATCCCGATCTTGGTTTTTGTATTCTGGCGCACCAATACCCCGGCCCGAAATCCTCTCCGCCGCATGATCACGGCTCGTCTTGGGCAATCTATGCACAGGCGCGCGGCGAAACCGAGATGACGGATTTCGAGCTGTTGTCGCCGGCGAGCGAAGAGGTCCCGGGAAAGGTTCGTGCGACACGGACGTATCGCCTTCGCCCCGGTGAAGCCTACGTCTATGAAGAGGGTGATCTGCACGCACCGACACGCACCGGGCCGACCAGTCTGCTGCGCATTGAAGGCACGGATATGAGCAAGGTCAAACGCCTTCGCTTCGAGGCAGTCTAGAAACCACCGCCAAACCTGGCAACGTCTTTTGGTGCAATTAGCCAGAGGCTACTCGCACCGAACATGGGGGCTCTGAAAACCCCGATGACGGCTTTTAACCCAATTCAAACCTGGTCCAGTGCCGTAGCTCGTTTCAGGCCGCTGGTGTCCAGATTGCGGGGCGGATCTTGCTGTCGCTTTGCCGCAAACAAGGACTGCCAAGTCGAGAAACCCTCAGAAGGTGTTTGGTCGGTCTACCCAAAGAGCCAGGCATTTAAATCGTTTGGTCAGGCCTGGTCTTGTTCCGTGGAAGGTCCGGACGTTGGTGTCGTTTCCCCGAAGCCCTTTGGGACCGGCAGATCGGGCAACGTAGCCGCGCGCCTTTGAAGCGCACGCCCGATAACGACACGGCTGATTTCAGTCGTGCCGTCCACGATCCGCAGCATTTGCGCAAGACGCGACAAACGGTCCAGGCCGTAAGGTTGCAGCAACCCCATGCCGCCCAGCACCTGCGTGCAGGTGTTCGCAGCCTTAACGGCAGCATCAGGAACGAAGCGCTTCGCATGGGCCGCCATAAGGGGCCCTTCGGGAGTGCCAAGTGCCTCTGCAGCCCTTTTGTACAAAAGTCGGGAAGCTTCGAGCTCCGTTGCGATCTCGCCCAGCATCCACTGGATACCATCGAGATCAAGGTTCTTGCCGCCGAACATTTTGCGGTTCTTCGAATAGGACAGCGCCGTATCCAGCGCGGCTTGCATCAATCCGCAGCAGCCAGAAGCAATGGACACTCGCGCAATATCGATGGCCATAAGCGAGCCCTGCAGACCCTGGCCCACAGGCAGGATGATGTTGTCCTCGCTGACCACAACCTCGTCGAGGTACATCTCCGACATGGGCAGGAAGTTGTAGGACGGCGTGTCATACAGGGGACCGAAGCTGAGCCCCGGCGTGTCGGCGGGAATGGCGATCATCGCCATATCCTTGTGGCCGGGCGCATCGCTGGTCTTGACGACGGTGAAGTAGATGTCCGCTTCGGTCGCAAGGCTGACCCAAGCCTTTGACCCGCTGATTGTCCATGTCCCGTCGCCGTTGATCGTGGCGCGGGTGTACATGGTCATTGGGTCCGATCCGGACTGCGGTTCGGTGAGCGCAAAGTTCGCCAGTTTACGCCCCGATGTGAGATCCCGCGCCCATTGTGCCTTGAACGCTGCCGTTCCATACGCACATCCTGCGTAGGTGCAAATGTTATGCATGGATAGGGCAAAAGCATAGGCCCCATCACCAATGCCCAGTTGTTCATAGACCTGAATACCGTCGGACAATGGCAGGCCCTGACCGCCCAAGTCTTCCGGTGCATAAAGGCCGGTCAGCCCTGCGGCACCCGCTTTGTCGGACGCATCGCGCGGCCACTGCCGCGCGGCGTTCCATGCGTCCACATTGGGCACGATCACCTGTTCGGCGTGATCACGGGCGGCTTGCAGAATTGCTGCGAGTTCTTTCGTCATGAGGCATCCCTTTCAACGCGCATTACTTTCATTAACGGCCAGTCCCAATGGGTCACCCCAAAGGAGATCAGATGTGCGTTTTCTCAACCAGAGTGTTTGATTCAGAAGCAATCTAGAGATCGAGCGTAGTGTCTTCTATCTCATGGGATGACAGGCTCTTGTCTAAAAGTCACAAAATCATGCACGTGTTGCGTGGTATGAGCTGGGCGTACTTCCCGTCCATCTCTTGAAGGCCCGATGAAAATTGGCCGACGACGAGAAACCGACATCCAATGCGATGGCATCAATGCTCTTTCTCCCCGTTTGCAGATCGCGTATCGCCATGTCCCGGCGCAAGGCGTCCTTGATCGCCTGAAAGGATGTGCCTTCGGCGTCCAGCCTGCGGCTCAGGGTGCGCGGGGTCATGTTCATTGCTCGGGCGGCCTTGGTCAGGGTTGCCCTGTCCCAATTCGTTTGGCTGAGATAGGTGCGCACCCGCAGCGCTCGGGTATGTTCACGGGAGCTGGTGAAAATCCAGTCACGGGGCGCATTTTGCAGAAAACGATCAAGATCGGACGTGGACCGCGCCTCCACCGGGCCCAGAACGCGCGGATCGAATGAGATTGAGGTTTCAGGTCTACCGAACAGCAAGGGAGCCGGGAAGATAATAGCATAATCCTGGTCAAATGCCGGGCGATCAAAGGCAAATTCAACGCCCTTGACCGGCACCTCGTGCCCCGCAACCCAAGACAGCAATCCGTGTGCAAGCTTGAGGATCAGCATGTGACCGAACCGCTGCACCTGCGCGTTTCCTTGTTCTTTAAGGGTCAGGACAAGAGAAGTATCGGTGTCGGTCAGGTCGAATTGATAGTCGTCGAGCAGCAAATTCCAAAACGTCGAGAACCGAAAGAGCACAGACGGAAGGGAAGTGGCCTCTCGCACGGATGTCAGCAGATGCTGCAAGGCACGGGGCCGGATGGGCCGGCTCCATAGCCCCATCATTTCATCTCCGGTCTCAATCGCCGCAAGTTGGTAGAGACGCACGATCTGGTCAAGCGTGACGCGACCACAAGGATTGCGGTAATCCGCCACTAAACCCGCTCGTTTCATGAGGGATGCCATTTGCGCATCCGAACAGAGGGTGCGTAGCGCAGCCAACCAGTCGTCGATGAACTGGCTTGAGACAGTCGAAAGGATCGTTGGCGCGGCATTTGTCATCGCAGGCATCTTGGTATCACCAAACCTGACGGCGCATATTTGGTGTAGCGGAGGCTGGCTTGTGGGAGATTAGCCAAGAAGCTCGCGAAACGTCTTTTACATTTCACCCAGTGAGTACGGTTTGCGAAGCCAAATGGTGCCATCGTTTCAGCTTATTAGAATGCTTTTCCAGCGGGCAACCCCGAAGCCTCCAGCATGACCTGGATCTGGAATGCGCAGAGGCAAAACAATGCGTGTCGGGTTAGGGCCTGTTTTTCGAACACAGCCGCCGGACGGCACAATGAAGCCCGTGGGCGGTCAAGAGCGACTACCGGCAGGTTGCCTATAAGAATTTAAACTCTTTGCGTTTTTGGAGGTCTCACGCGATCTATCGCATATAGGGTTGCAATGGGACCCAGTATCTCGAACGCAATCGTGGTGCTTATTGTCAACGTCATGATCGCCTCTGACCAGTCCGGGAATTGCCTGCTGGCCACGAGTGCCATGCCAATTGCAACGCCAGCCTGAGGTAGAAGCGCTGCACCGAACCAGGGCCGCTCGGCAATCGGCGCGCCTCCGAGAACAGCGCCCACCCAGCCTCCGGCAAAGCGCGCAAAGGATCGCAATACCAGATAAGCAATCCCCAGCATGCCGATTTTGGAGAGCGCGACCGCTTCCAATGATGCGCCTGCAAGAATGAAAAACAATATCATGAACGGCCATTGGATATGTTCGATCTCGTGAAATGCGCGTGTGTGATGGCGCGCCCGGTTCACGATAATCATACCAACCGTCATCCCACTGATAAGGAACGAAAGATCCAGCAATAGCGACAGGCCTGCCGTCAGGAAAACCAGAGCGAGTGCTTCAATCCGCAACGGTTCGCCCTCTGTGAGACGCCCAGTGACGATCGCAGCCGGAAAGCCAATCAGCCCCCCAAGCAATACGGAACCGCCGAGTTCCCAGGCCATTCCCAGCAGAATTGTAGTTTCTCCTGCGCCCTGAAGCTGCTGGGCCAGAACGACCACTATACCAAAAACAACAAGGCCCCACACATCATCGATTGCGACGATGCCCTTGAGCGTTTCAGTGAACGCATTGTCTTCTCCCGACTGCCTGATCACGTCCTGTGTTGTCGCTGGTGCGGTGGCGGTAGCGATGGCTCCGAGAAGGAGAGCAAGTCCCAAGTCGAACCCCAGAAGCCAAAGTCCCAGACTGACAAGCAAAAGGGTTGAAAGGACAATTGATACCGAAATCGACAGGATAGGCTTTCCGTGCTCAACCAGATTCCTTTTGGTTAGGGAGCCTCCGAGAAGAAAAGCAACCATCGTTAGTGCAACGATCGACAAGAGCTCATACCAGGCCTCAAGTTCTTGCGGGATCAAGTCTAGTCCCGCGCCACCTGCGGCGATGCCGCAGCACAAGAGCAAGGTGACTCTCGGAAGGCGTGTTCTTCTTCCAATTTGATCAGCAACGAGCCCGACAACAAAAAGCGTGCCAACAGAAACGAGAATGAGTGCGATATCCATGGTTGGGCTCAGTGCTTATTGTCCTCTGAGCACTTAATCAGATTACGATTGTTTGGGAAGTCGCTGCGTCATTTCTGCTCGCCGGCATCCGATCGAAACCACGTTGGCCGGACCGGGCATCAACGTCCGCTTTGGGCTCAGAGCTGCCATTCGCTGCGACCGCACCGCAACGAGGATGGTTAATGTTTGCTATGCGGACGAAGCTGTCATTGCCTCGACCGCGAAGCATGGCCGCCTAGAGCAACCAACGTTGGACCGAGCAAAAGCGCACAGGCCTTTTCGACACGCGCAAACCAACAAGAAACGAACTGGACAAAAACACTTGCAAAAAGGCATCGATGACCTGCAAAAAATCTAGAATAACGAGCGATGAAGCGCGCCATATAGGGCTGTAGAACCAGTGAAAGAGTGCTGACGTGAAACTGTCTCATGCTGATCCCAGCCTCGTACGCATTGCCGGCGCGCTTTATTTGGCCATCATTCTATGCGGCCTTTCCGCCGAGTTGCTTTTGCGCGGCCCCTTGCTTCAGGGCACGCCAGATCAAATCGCCCAAGCGCTTAGCGCCAATATTGGGCAATTTCGTTTGAGCCTCGTTGCCGACACGGTGATGTTGTTGGCAGATATCGCGCTTGCCCTCGTTTTTTTCGGTCTCCTGCGACACATCTCCGAACCTTTGGCGCTCGCCGCAATGGTGTTCCGGTTCGGCCAAGCCGTGCTCATTGGCGCCAGCCTGATGGCCCTGGGAAGTGCGCCGTCTTTGCTTTTGGATGCGCCGCGCGTCGCGGTGCACATGACCGAATTGCACGCAATTGGCTATGACGTCGGTTTGATACTCTTTGCGGTCAACAGCTTGATCATGTCTGTCATGCTTTGGCGCTCGAAGGTGCCGAAAATGATCGCAGGCGGCATCGCGGCTTCGGGCCTCGTATATGCGACAGGGAGCCTGACACGCCTTGTCGCGCCTAACTGGGTGGCAGTCATCGAGCCTGCTTATTTGATCCCAATGATCGCTGAGAGCGCCCTATGCCTCTGGTTGCTCATCCGGGCACGGCTTTGAGTTACGGTCAGCTTCGGGCTCGAAACCGCCATTAGCTGCATCGCGACGCTCTCCGACCGTGGGAAAGACAGATCTGCGGGACAAAGCGGGTATCTGAGTTCTGACAAGTGGAGACCTCTGTTAGGACCGCTAGGACCAAGGTCCGATGCGCTTTTGGACCAATTCGTCATTGTAACTGGACCGAATTCCGAGGCCGAGTGATTGGGGAAAAGGCAGTATTGGGCTACTGACCGTCCCGTAAGCCATCGGGCATCAAGGATATTTAGGAGAGACGAAATGAAACTATCCCACTTGCTTTTGACAAGCTCGCTCTGCGCTGTTGTATCAGCACCCGCAATCGCAGAGAGCCGCTCGTTTTCGGCGGTCGACACTGACGGAAATGGGAACCTAACGCTTGGCGAACTCATCGAGGTATTTGGAGAAAGTACGGCAGAAGATATCATCGCGCGCGCCGATCGGGACGAAGACGGCGAACTGACGCGTGCCGAAGTTCGTGCATCCTTTTCCAATGACGATGAAGAAGACGATGACGAAGAGGATGGTGACGATAGCGAGTCCGACGATGCCGAAGACACTGAGGATTGATCCGACCATCGCGGCAATCATTTAACTCAAGCTCCATACCTCGGAGCAAAGCTCCGGGGTGTAAATTCAGAACTCGGATCGTTCATGCTGCTTCAATCAGAGAAACATCAAAAGCTCTTTGCGACACCGTTCTTTCGGTTTCATTTTCCAGAGTATTCTCAGCTAAATGCCGCCTTGCTGGAAGAGGGACGCGCCCTTCGCTCAAAGGAAGAAGGCGTATCAAAATCCAACAAGGGTGGATGGCATTCGGAAGGCAATCTTTTTTCCAACTCTGCCGCTCCTATTAAAGTGCTCAATGCTTTGGCCACTGATGCTGTGGTTGATGCGACGTCAACGATTGGCGCCAAGGTCGATCCAAAAACCCTGAAACTGAAACTGTTCGCTTGGATGAATATCAATCCAACAGGTGGGTTTAATGCACCGCATACCCACCCGGGTGCGCATTGGTCCGGCGTCTACTATGTTGCGCAGCCCGAGGTTGAGAAAGGAGACTCAGGAATGATCGAGTTTCTCGATCCACGTTCAGACCTCCCGAATTGGCGGCTGCTGGATGTACCGTCCTTCAAGATCAAGAAAAAGGTGCGACCTATGCCCGGCGACCTCATCTTGTTTCCTTCATTTCTGATGCATTGGGTTTACCCGAATGAGGCCGAGGGTGAGCGTGTGACGGTTGCGTTCAACGCGACCTTCAAGAAAGTAGATAATTCCGACTGAACTCTTTGTCGGGGGCGCCACCAACGCCTTCCCTCAATCATGCATCGCGGCGCCACCGATCATGCGCCATCAACGCGGCTTCGACCCTATTCCGTGCCTGCAGCTTGCTCATGATCGTGGTCATGTGATGCTTGACGGTCTTCTCTTGAATATCCAGTTCACGGGCGACTTCTTTGTTGCTTAGCCCCTTCGAGACGAATTGGAGTATCTCGATTTCGCGGTTCGTCAGATCATCAAATGGCGATTGCTCCTTGTCTGGCTTGGGCGTTGCCATCAGGCTCAAAACCTTGGCTGCCAAGCCGGGTGACACGTAGGCATCACCGGCCACGACCCCTTTCAGAATACGCCGAAGTTCAGTCGCAGAAACGCCCTTTAGAATGTAAGCCGAAGCTCCCGCTTGCAGCGCTTTACTGACGTCTGCATCCTCTTCCGAAACGGTCAGCATGGCGACATATGCCGCCGATTGGTCGGACAGTATTTTGCTAAGTGCGGTCAACCCGCTTCCTGGCATGGAGAGATCAAGCAGTGCAAGATCGGGGTGTTTCTGCCTTGCCAGTCCGATAGCCTCTTCTGCCGATGAGGCGGTGCCAACGACCCTGAACTCACCGGTTTCTTCGAGACTTTTCACCAGCCCGTCACGGAAAATTGGATGGTCATCAGCGACCAGGATTCGACTGGTCATTACGCAGTCTCCGTTATTGGAAGTTCAAGCGAGACGGTTGTTCCCGCTCCGGGTCGCGAAACAATCTCAATGTGACCACGAAGCGTTTCGGCGCGGTCGCGAAGACCCATAAGGCCCTGTCCGCCGTCTTGTCGTACATAGGAATGGTCACGCGGTTCAAATCCTTCGCCGTCATCGCTCACCGAGAGAAGGACACTAGGGCCCCGCCGCTCGGCCGTGATAGTGATTGCCTTACCATCTGCGTGCTTATGCGCATTATAGAGCGTTTCTTGGAGGAACCGATAACAACATAGCTTGATCGCGTGCGGCGCAGGCTCGTTCAGACTTTGGTCGATGCTGTCTTCGATATTGCCGCCGAAAGCCTTGGCATGATCGTCGATTGCACGGGCGATTGTTGCAATAAGGGAAAGGCTCTCAAGATCCGGTAAAGACAAGCCACGTGAAATGGCGCGTAGTTCCCGCATCGCCGCATCTAGCGAATTACGCACGGTCTTGGTGTCCTCCACATCCTCTGTTTCGGAATCGATCAACCGAAGCCCAGCGAGCGAAAGATGTTGAGCGACGCCATCGTGCAACTCCTGACCTATTCTCTGCATGACCCGGTCTGCTTGTGCGGTGGATCTTTGTGCGGCCAGTCGCACACGGTGTGATAGGTCCTCGTTTTGGCGAGACAATCGCTCAGCTTCTGCAAGCCGATTATTCAATTCCAAACGCTGGCGTTCGATCTGTCGACTGCCTGCCTCCACAACCCCGAACAAAAGCACGGAACTTCCAACAAAGACGGCGGCGACGATCAGCCAAGTGCTCCGCCGTGCATCGCGTATGTCGGTCGCAAGGTCGCTGGCATCTTCATAGAATTCGGCGACGGCTATGACCTCACCTGACCAAGGATCAAAAATCGGACTGTAGACCTCCAAAAGAGGGATTCCGAGCGCAGCTTCTCCTTCGTCCTCAACATCCTTGAGGTCCTCGAACGATACCGCGATGTCGCCTGTCCAAGCCGCTTGCTGATCGTCAGATAACTCGAAGACCTGCCCGACAAGGCCTTGATTAGATGCCTCAATTATCTCGCCGCCGGCTCCCCAGATTTTATAGGACACAACTCGCTCGCCGAGAGCGGATTGAAGAAAAATCTTCCTCAGTGCTGCGCGGGAAGGGTCAGAGAGCTGTTCGCCATCCGCAAACTCATGGCTGACGGGGGAGATAAAGCTCTCCATGTAAAGCGCTGCTGACGTCGCGGAATTTTCGACGACACCGCGTTCGATCCGAAATGTGACCCAACTTCCAAGAATGATTGCAGCCGCGCTCATCACGAGACCACCGACCAGCATGAAGCGACGGGTAAGAGGATGTTGAAACCATTGATACAACATGAACACTTTCTTGCGCGATTTTGCTGAAGAGTGCCACAGACCAAGGTCCTAAAGCAGCTTGAATCCGCCTAATTACGCTGTCGAAAACCCAAGGAAGTAGAACGCAGGTTTCTCTAGAGAACTCTGACGACGGACACAATTAGCGCGATGTCCGAATTGGGCTCAGAGCGGCTATTCGCTGCGCGGCGGGCATGACGACTGGATCAGCGCCCTTTCCATTGAACCGACGTCCTCGAACCAGACCGGACGCCACAAGTGACCGCTGAGGCACCACCCTCCAGCACCATCAAGGAGGCCAATCTGAGTCCAACTTTCCCCCATCCCTGGACCCACTTTCCACAAGCTCTGCAACTTACCCTGGCAGTTGGTACAGTAGGTTCGAATCCTACCATCCCAGCCACTCCCATAAATTTCTTATGTCATTGAGCCTCTCGGCTGCGAGACTCCTGAATTTACCCCAGATAATACCCCATTCGGGTAGAGTGTAATCTGGGGCGTTTAGTTCCGTGAGAGAGCGAGTAACTCTATGGGGTTGCTGTGGACGGGCGAAAGGGCGTCAAGGCATCAGCAAGTGTATGTAAGCTGGATCATCCGACGAGGGTCCGATTACGACAAAAAGGTTGGTGAATTCGCCTTGATCGATAGTGATGTCTTCAAACACACCAAGGTACTCCAGAATTCGTGGAATGGTCTCGGCATGGGCGACAAGCAGTACTGTGTCCTCTTCGTGGTCGAATTCTAAAGTGTCCACCAGTCCGGCGACGTCACCTCTGGGCAAGGCACTGGTTTGAAGATCGAGAGCTTCTGCAATTATTCCGCCAGTTTCTTGAGTTCGCAACGCGTCCGACGTGATGATTGCATCAAGACCGACATCCTGAAGCATAGTGGCCCAATCG
>JABDPP010000122.1 GCA_013042765.1 Litoreibacter sp. | reverse complement strand
GCCCGGCACAGGTCGATCAGGTCTTCAAACCAAAGACAGCTCTTGGCGCAATCGATCTCAACAGACACCCGGGCCACCGAGCGCTGCGAATGCGGGCTGGCAAGCTGGCCGCGGAACTGACGCGCATGTTCGCTAAGTTCCAGCGAGCAGGGGCAGGTTGAGGAATAGACGTAATCGAGGTGCATGATCTTCTTGCGCACGCCGCCGACATCAACGAGTTCCAGCGCGATGTCGTAATACTGGAAACCTTCCAGTCCCGAGCGCAGGCTTTCCACTATCACAGGGAAGGAGAACCGCATCTGGATGCGGGCATCGAAGCTCTCGAGGTCCTTCTTGTAGGCGTCGATCGTGCGTTCGATCACGTCGAAGCTGAAGGTCTCATCCGCGCTCTTGTAGAAGCTGCGCATGATCCGGGACATGTTGATGCCCTTCTTTTCGGCATCAAGGCTGACAGTGCCCGTGACTGAGGTCTCCAGCGTCAGGTCGCCATTGTCGCGGGTATGGAAGCGGATCGGCAGGCGGAAATTCGAAATGCCGACATGCTGAATTTGCTGCTTTGCGCCGCGGATCAGGCTGGACGGCCCGTTCTGCAAATCGGGCATCGAGGCCTTGTAAGCCTCATCAGCCTCGAAATCCTCGGGATAGGCGCGCGCAAGGGCGGGGTAGTTCGAGACTTCCTGCCCCGGAACCAGCCGCGAGATCAGCGGGTCAAGATCGGAAATCTCGACATCGCTGGCAGATCCGGCCCAGACACGGAGCAATTCCAGTGCTTTTTCGGCTTCATCTCGGCTCGGGAAGCGTTCAATTTCCGGCATGTGGACATTCATAAACTGTCCCTCCTTCGGTTCGCGCTGGGTACATATGGGCCGTTTTGGTCCATTCACCAAACAAATTCGTGAATTATACGCGGAACCAACGGGTTCAGATCACATCGAGTGCGCGCTTCAGGTCGGCCAGAAGATCATCGGCGTCCTCCAGCCCGACACTCAGGCGCACCAGACCCCGCGTGATCCCCAATTCCGCCCTCTGCTCCTCGGTCAGACGCTGATGGGTGGTCGTTGTGGGGTGGGTGATGATGCTTTTGCTGTCACCCAGATTGTTCGAGATCGTCACGATCTCAAGCGCGTTGAGAACCTTGAAGGCCGCATCCTGTCCGCCCTTGATGTCCATTGAGATAACCGTCCCGCCAGCGCTCATCTGCTCTGTCGCGATGCCATATTGCGGATGCGAGGTGAGATAGGGGTAGAGCACGGCGTTCAACGCTGGATGGCCTTCGAGGGCCTGTGCAATCTTCAGGGCGGTTTCGGCCTGGGCCCGGCAGCGCAGGTCGATCGTCTCAAGCCCTTTGAGCATGATCCATGCATTGAACGGCGACAGCGAGCCGCCGGTGTGCTTCAGATAGGGCTCGATCTTCTTGCGGATCATCTCGCGTGTGCCGCAGATCACGCCGCCAAGGCACCGACCCTGCCCATCGATATGCTTTGTAGCCGAATAGACCACAAGATCCGCGCCGAGTTCGACGGCCTTGGAAAACACCGGCGTGGCGAAGACGTTGTCGACGACAACCAACGCGCCTTTGGCCTTGGCGAGTTCGGCCACCGATTTCAGGTCGATCACCTCAAGCGTCGGGTTGGCGACCGTCTCAAGGAACACCATGGTCGTGTCATCGCGGATTGCGCCACGCCACTGATCAAGGTCGGTGCCGTCGACGAAGGTCACTTCGACCCCAAAACGTGGCAGGATCTCTTCAAGGATGTAGAGACAGGAGCCAAAAAGCGCCCGGCTTGAAACAACGTGATCGCCTGCTTTCAGGAAGGCGCACAGCGATCCATTAACCGCCGCCATGCCGCTGGCCGTGGCAAAGGCGTCCTCGGTCCCCTCAAGCGCTGCGATCCGCTCTTCGAACATGGCCACCGTCGGGTTGCCGTAGCGGGCGTAAATGAACTCGTCCGGCCCGCTTTCGATGAACCGGGCTTCCGCCTGTTCGGCCGTCTCATAGACAAAGCCCTGCGTCATGAAGATCGCCTCGGACATTTCGCCATACTGCGAACGGCGAGTGCCAGCGTGAACGTTTCTCGTGCGGGGTGCCCAGTCTTCCATGTCAGTCCTCCGGGGCCTTTGGAGCCCCAAAAATAAGAAACCTCCACCGGGAAAAGGGGGAGGCTCAAGCATCCGACCTCTTTAGCGGCATATTTAACGTGGCCCGCAATCCGGTACAAATCGCCACGGGGCTCAGATACGCCCATGGGCAGGGCAGGTCAAGCATGTCGC
>JABDPP010000118.1 GCA_013042765.1 Litoreibacter sp. | reverse complement strand
ATGCAAAAACGCACAGAGGATGTGCTGACGCAGAACGTTAGTTTTTTCCATCGAGACTAGATTTCCGGTGCCAATTCCACGGCAATCGGAAAACCGCCGCGCCTGATCCAGGCGCGGCGACAGATCAATACTCTCGCAGGGGTTAACGCTGCTGGAGGGTTTGCAGGTAATACACAACTGACAGGATGCGGCCCTGTTTCACGGCCTCAAGATTCCGACCGTAGGTCGAGGGGCGGTCTTCCTTGATATCGGCCATGAAGAAATCACCCCAGATTGGCATTTCGCTCGTTCCATGGGCTGCGATGTCGCGTCCGCCATCGATCGACTGGTAGACCTCTGAAAACGGATAGGCGCCGTTGTTGTTCTTGGCGAGAAGAGTCAGGTCCCTCGGCTTCTGGGCAAAAAGAACGCCAACCATCCCGTCGCCCTTACCGCCCTCGCCGTGGCAGACGGCACACCGCGCATTAAACTCGGACTTTCCCAGACTCACCTCCTGGGCCGAGGCCGATACGCCCAACGCCATCGAGAGACCTGCAACAAGGGCCGCTGGTAATTTCCTGAATGACATTCTGAACTCTCCTTCGCATGAACTGATGCGGGCATGCTACGTGAATTCACACCTGTTCCGATTGATCGCGGTCAATTGCGCGAGGCAACAGAAAAGGGCGGCAAAACTGCCGCCCCTCGGGCCAATCCGGCCATATTGCGCTTCAGAGAGCTTTAGAACGCGAGGCGGAAGACATAGGGGTCATAGTCCCCGGGAACGCCCTCATCGCCACAGAACCCCATGTCGCTGTTGGAGGTCGCATCGATCCGGCCACCTGCCACGATTGAGACACCCTCCACGCCATTGTTGTTCGCCGCGAAAGAGACGTCTCCGCCCGCAATGATCTTGCTGCCATAGATCTCGACCTTGGACGCGTTGCTCATGCCGCCTTTGGTCATCAGCAGAACCTCGCCCCCTTTTTTGCATCCGTCATCGTCGCCGATGACGAGGCCGGATGGCGCAGAGAAGGAGCGCGATGAGGTATTGGTCGTTGAGATAACCACATCTTTCAGAACGGTGCCTTGGGAGAACTTGATCTCGCAATCGGTGACCAGAACGAAGTCCGAATAGGTCCCTGCGTCGAAAGTCATGCTCTTGTTGCCGTTGCAGCTATGCGAGTGCATACCGCCAGTTTTGAAACTTGACGGGTCAACACTGCCTGACTTTCCGGTGGTGCTGACCGACTTCGGAATATCGGTTGTGAGAATGTCCGACGAGAACTCGCCGCCCGTTGTTTGAACATCACCATGGAACTTGTCGATGCGCGCGTCGACATCCATGCCGAAGTACTGATGAGGGCTTTTTGCGTCTTCCAGCCCATCGTTTCTCGCAAGCCCGGATGCCGGTATGACAAGATCGCTCGGTGTGGGGTAAGAGACGACGACATCCTTTTCGAAAACGTTATTCTGATTGAGTTCAACCTGACTGTCAGAGTGGATGCAAAAACCCTCCCGGAAAACGTTGTTACTCTGCAGGTCGACAACTTCGTTGGCGAAAAACCCTTCGCGTGTACATCCCGGGACCTGTCTTTCAAAGATCGCCGAGACGGAGACGTCCAGAACATCGAGGCCAATGAGCTTGAGAAGAAACGTATTGATGCCGTTTCCGATCAGTTCGCTGCGCTCCATTCTGACCTCTACCGCAAGCTTACTGTCGGGGTCCGGCTCAAACGACATGGTCCCGTTGTCGCGGGTCAGGTAGCCGAAGCGGATATCACTGGCATTGAGAATCCCGCCATACTGGCTTGCAGGCATGTAGGTCTCGACCATGTCGAGTGCCTTCTGCTTCGCCACGCTGGACTCCTCGGTATCGCGGGTGAACAAAGCCGCATGCGCCGCGATATCAGCCCCGTTCTGAAGCTGGGTGCGGGCCGCGAAAGCGTTTGCATAGTCTATGGCGGTGCTTCCCAGAAGCAGGAAGGTCAACAGCATAAAGGCGCCGAACGCGGTATAGGAGCCGTCTTCTTCTTTGTAGAAGCGGGAAGCAGGGTGCTTAAGATGATCCGTGAGTCTAAACATCGCGGGCCTCAAAATTCTTTAAGATGCTGGGAACGCACAACGAGCGTGATGTCATTGATCCGTGCCCAGGTGCCGACGCTGTCCAGGTCGGAGGACGGGACAGACACCGAGGAATGGATGACGCCGTCGATAATCTCAGTGCTGGCGACTGCGTTGTCCGCGAAGCCTGCAAGTTGGCCTTCAATGAAGGCCTCTGTTTCTTCGATCGAGGCGAGCCGACCTACGGAATACTGACGATTGCCGTCCTGCATGATCCGCATGACTTGTGCCTGGTTGTGGTAGATAGCCGAGACATCAGCGATGAATGTTAGCACGACGACGTATAGCGGAATCCAGAGGACGGCTTCGATCGTCGCCGTTCCTCTTTCGTCATTTACCCAGTGCTCAACTTTCGTTGCGAATTTACGAAGTCCAAAAAGCATAACGTACCCTCCAAGACACAAACTTGCTCACTGTGGTAGGAGGACAATGAGGCTAGAAGAAGGCAAAATTTGATAAGAATTACGACAGTATCGAGAGCATCAGTGGTGATGTTTCTGCAAAAAATAGCCCGCAAAACATGCCGCAAACAGCCGGGGCATGGCCCGGATTATCCGCGACTTCATCTTCGTGGACTTGAGAGCCCGTAACTGACTGCGTCCACCAAGATGGACTCTCAGAAACATGAGAAGTGGAAAAATGGCTCCGGCGGTAGGGATCGAACCTACGACCAATTGATTAACAGTCAACTGCTCTACCGCTGAGCTACGCCGGAACGGTTTGAGCGATATAGCAAGAGGTCTTTGGGGCGTAAAGAGGGTTTCGGCTATATTTTTCAGCGCAGCGAAAAGATCGCATCAGCGGCAAATTCACCCTGTGGTTCCGTCACATTTCTGATCGTTAAATCAATGAGATGCGCGAGGACATTGCGCTCTGCGGCGGGCAGGAGCCGGGGCGAAACATCGGTGTAGATTGCTCGTGCGATCTGGCTTGGGCTGGCAGGTCCCGCACCAAGTGCGTCGCGGATCTGCGCTTCGCGCGATTTGCGATGTGCGCTAAGCGCCGCCACGCGGGCTTGCGGTGCTTCGATCGCGTCGCCATGCCCGGGGTAATAGATCTGGTCTTGGTCGCGTTGCGACAGCCGGTCCAGAGAGCTCATGAAATCGGTCAGGTCACCGTCGGGGGGAGAGACCATAGATGTGGCCCAGCCCATGACCAAATCGCCGCTGAATAAGGCTTGGCCCTCGCTCCAGGCAAAACTGAGGTGGTTGCCCATATGGCCCGGGGTGTGCAGCGCGCTCAGGGACCAGTCGCTGCCCGATATGGTTTCGCCGTCGGACAGGTGAATATCGGGCATGAAGGTCATGTCGAGGCCCTCGCCGCCACCAAGATTTCCGAACCTGGCCATGTGCGCTGCACGTCCGGCGCGGCTGTCGCCGAACGCATGGATCGGCGCGCCCGTGATCTGCGCCAGCGTCATGGCGAGTGGTGAGTGATCGGCATGGCTGTGGGTTACGAAGATGTGGCTGATCCGCTGGCCCGCCCCAAGCGCGTCGAGAATGGCGGCGAGATGCGTCTCGTCCGGCGGGCCCGGATCGATTACCGCGAGGTCGCGCTGTCCGAGAAGATAGGTATTCGTACCACGAAAGGTCATGGGCGAGGGGTTGGGCGCCACGATACGGCGCAAGCCGTTGCCAAGGTCGTCGGGTTCCCCAGCGACCGGGTTGAAGTCCTGATCGTGCTCCATTCCCCTTTTCCTTTTTGCGGCGGCGGCTTACGGTTTTCAAATGACATGGTTTTCGATCAAACGCTACCTCCCACGATCGCTCTACGGGCGGGCGGCTCTGATCTTACTGGTGCCGATCATCACGATCCAGTTGGTGGTGTCTTTTGCGTTCATTCAGCGTCTCTATGAGGATGTGACTGTCCAGATGACGCAGAACATCGCGATCGAGATCGATTTGCTGGTCTCAACCCTTGAGACCGCCGCCGATGACGAAACCGCTGTGGCTATGCTTGGGGAAAGGGCATCGGCGCTTGGAATGGAAGCGGTCTGGCCCGGACAGGCGGTTGTCGACCAGCGGATTTTCTATGATTTGTCAGGGCGTGTGGTGCAACAGATCCTGTCGGATCGGTTCAGTGGTCTTGCAGGGGTCGACCTGCGCACGAATGACAAACTTGTCCAACTTGCCATCGAGACGGCGCGCGGTCCTCTGGAGCTGACGTTCCCGCGCAGCCGCGTGTCGGCATCGAACCCGCACCAGTTGCTCGTCCTGATGGTATTTACAGCCGTTTTGATGACGCTGATCGCGTATCTCTTCCTGCGCAACCAGTTGCGGCCAATCCGGCGTCTTGCGCGCGCGGCCGAGGCCTTCGGCAGGGGGCGTGTCGAACCCTATGCGCCCAGTGGCGCGATCGAAGTGCGTTCCGCCGGAAACACGTTTCTCAACATGAGGGCCAGAATCGAGCGACATATCGAACAGCGCACCCTGATGCTGTCAGGGGTCAGTCATGATCTGCGGACCCCACTAACCCGACTTAAACTGGGACTTTCGATGCAGGAACCGAGCCTCGAGGTGGACGCGTTGCTGAAGGACGTGGGCGAAATGGAGCGCCTGATCGACGCCTTTCTGGATTTCGCACGGGCCGAGGCGGTTGAAGAACTGGCGGAAACGGATCTTGTCGAATTGGTCGATGCCATTGTGAAAAATGCCGTGCGCAGCGGCAAGGACGTGGAGATCGGGTCACTGCCGAAGGAACCAGTGCAGCTTAAACTGCGGCCGCTGTCTATCCACAGGGCGGTTGAGAACCTGATTGGAAACGCGGTGCGCTATGGCTCCAGGGCGCGCGTGTCGATCACCGTTCTGGAAACTGCCCTGCGCGTCTCTGTGGAGGATGATGGCCCGGGGATCCGCCCTGATCTAAGGGAGGAGGCGCTCAAGCCCTTTGCGCGGCTTGACGCGGCCCGAAACCAGAACGAGGGCAGCGGGCTGGGGCTTGGGCTTGCCATTGCCGCCGATATCGTGCGTTCACATGGTGGCTCGCTGCGCCTCGGTGACAGCGCCGATCTGGGCGGGCTGTCAGCTGAAATCGTGCTGCCTCTTTAAGGGTATTCTTTGTTTTTTGGTAG
>JABDPP010000115.1 GCA_013042765.1 Litoreibacter sp. | reverse complement strand
GATAGGCCCCTCGCGCTGTGTCGACGCGTTGAATAATCCTGACTACTGGTAGCAATCAGCTACAGTTTCCAACCGTTGGCCCAGAATACTCTGGCTGTGACGCCGACAATCACCTCAATGCCCGAACTGTGCGGAGTAGACGCCGAACGCGCCCACCAGAACGAGGCTCAACGCCCAGAGAAGATCAAGGTTGATCCATGACTTTGACAGGAAGCTGAGGCCGAGCCATCTGTAGATCACGACCGCGATAAGGCCGCCTGCGAGCGTCATGGTCAGGGTGTGGATGCTGGCGACGAGAAACGCCGTCACGATATTTGCGCCCATGAGCTGCCGGGCCGCTTCGTGGCCAGCGTCGAGGTCGGTGCCACAGATGCCCAGATAAATCGGCACCAGCATCAGTCCGGCCCCATGCGCCATGGCAGCCAGAAATGACCACAGCGCGAGCCGTGCAGGATGCACGCGGGCGAGAAACTTCGGATGCTTGCGGTTGATCAGCAGGTAGGCGCCCATGGCAATCACCATGAGGCCTGCGCCGATCCGGATCTCTTTTTGCCAATCCACCAGCACTGTCATGATCGAGAAGGGCAGCAAGATTGCGGTCATCGCGATGAAATGTCCGCCAGCAAGGGCCGCCAGAGCCTTTGGTAGTGCTCTTCCGCGTCCTTCCATCAGCGCCGCGGAAACTGCCAGGGGCCAGCCCATGCCCGGGTTTATCCCGTGGTACAGGCCTGAAATAATGACGGCCCACCAAAGGGCCGTCACTGTCGCGGGGTCTGTGCTCACTTAGACGTTCGGATAGCAGAAGCTGTCCGTGGAACAGTCGCCGCCTTCGAGCCGAATCTGGTGGCTGCGATACCCCTTCGGGAAATCGATGTAGAAATCCTTGTCGAGCTCCAGCCCGCCCTTCTTTCCAACCCGGGCCATGACCATCTGGCCGCCCTCGTCATTGGGATAGAACTGGTCGTCCCAGGTCGAGTAGAGCGAGTTGGTCCAGTAGACCCGCTGGCCGTCGCGGCTGATCTCCACCATTTGCGGACCAAAGGCGAAATCCTTACCATTGGGATGCTTGGTGTCCTTGACGATACCGCCGATCTCCACCTTACCTGCGAGCTTCGGGTTCATCGGATCGGAAACATCATACTGATGCATTTCGCCCGTGCCCCAGCAAGCCACGTAGAGGAACCGGTCATCGAGGCTGAGGTCGATATCGGTGACAAGTGGCGGGACGGCTGAGAACCCCTTCAGGAGATCCGGCAGATCGTCGGGATCCGCCGGCTGCGGGTCAATGGTGATGGTCTTTTTCGCCTGCCATTTGCCATCATCGTCACGCCACCACGTGAAGATTGCCCCCTGTAGGTTGGTCGTATCCACAACTACGCCGCAGAAACCGTAGGATTTCTTGGGATCATGCGCGGGTCGGATTTCCAGCGCCATCTGATGGTTCTCGCCCAGATCGATGGTCTGGATGTTCTTGCGCTTGCGCAGATCCCAGAAATGGATCGAATGCCCATACTTGTTCGATAACAGGTCCTCGGCAACGATCCCGCCTTCAAATTGCGGCGGCAGGCCCCATTCCGAGCTGACCATGTAATCCTGTGGCAGGTTCCACCAGAAATCGTAGTGCTTGTCCTGTGGGCCGCGGTCCATCTCGTACTGGCCGATGATCTCGAAGGTCTCGCAATCCATGATGAAGATGCCCGGAGGTCCATCCGTGCCATCCTCGCCGCCGCCGCCAAGCGTCGAGACATAGATTCCTTCGGGGCCGCAATGGATGGTATGCGGGCGCGAATAGCCTGTCTTCTCGAACACCTCTTCAGGTTCGATGATCTTGTGGATTTTCGCCTTGAGCGGTTCTTTGACATCGATGATGTAGATCCTCGACGAGCGGATGCCCGGCACGATCAGATAGCGGCGTTCGAGGAAGGCATGGCCGGTGAGGGGCGACAGGGCCGAGGAGCAGGCGTTCCAGCCAAAATGGTGAAACTCGTCGCCTTTGTTTGGCATGATGAGTTGATGGACGATTTCACCGTAACTGTCTGATTTCGTGTCAAGATCGACAACTGCAATGCCGTCGGGTTGCGACCCGTCCGGGCTCAGCATCACGGTAAAGCCATAGGTCTCAACCGGCGCCTTCATGGCGAGTTGTGCCGTTGCGTGGAACGTTGGATCTGGTCTTAAATTCATGGTTCTCTCCCTGTTTTTCTGATAGCGGTGCGGATCAGGCGGTCATGCCCTTTTTTGAGCGCGGCCGGTTGATTGTTGTTTGTGATCCCCTCGGTGATTTATGAAAACTTGACTGATCCCGCGTGAATGTGCGGCGGGATTTCCCTCCCAATTTGAAATTCCGTTTCAAATGAAGATCACAGAATTCCATCAAATCAAGAAAAAACGGATTACGTCGTGAAACTGTAAGGCGGGGCGTCAGCAGGCCGGAGCGGATTTTTTGAGAGCTTTGCCTCGGAAGCGTCAGATAATAAGGGGTATTCAAGCCAGTCGCACGAAAGGCTTCCTTACGGTCGACCAAGCGGGCGCGTCTGCCTGTCGGATCACTGGTGCGGTGGATTGCGCGTGGCTTGGATCTCCTGAACCTGCGCAGGCCAGGTTGACCGAATATAGGCGAGGATATTCCAAACCCCTTCCGGTGGAAGGACCTCCTGAAAACCCGGCATCCCACTGGTGAAATTGGTCACCCCGCGATCGGCCAGGGCCCTCTGACCGCCGAGAAAGGTGTAATCGAACAGGAGCTGATTGTCGTGGTGCCAGGTATGTCCGGTCTCGTCATGAGGCGGAGCGGGCAGGGTCCCATCGGCGTTCGGGGATCGCCAGTTCGGCTGGCCCTCCAAATTGGCACCGTGGCAGGCGGCACAATGCGCGCCGTAAAGCTGTTGCCCCTGAGCAAGGTCGCGCCCATCCAGTTCATGGCCTGCAAACGAAGAGACGGGCAGGCTCATCACCATCAGTGTGACGACAGCGCGGTTCATGTGATTTCTCCCTTAAAGTGGGATATGGCAGTTCTCAGGAATTCGCTCTTCCGGACCATAGGACGGTCGGTAGATATGTTCCACGGGAATTCGCTTCGGTCCATTCAGAAATTGGATTGCGGAGAGAAAACGACGCTGGCCACCGGAACACGCCTACGGCTCGTAGTAGGGCGTGATTTTTTGGTCCAGAGCCAGAGGTTGCACGTATCAGTTGAGATATAAGAACAAACCGCGCCAGAACAGATCGAGCCACCATGAAAACCCGGAAGAAACGAGACTTCCCGACCAAGATCTGCGTGACCTGCGGTCGCCCGTTCGAATGGCGCAAGAAATGGGCCAGCAACTGGGATGAGGTGCGTTATTGCTCGCAACGCTGCAGATCGGGGCGATGAGGATAACCTTGGCGTTGAACACATTGAAGTTGGTGTTGCGGCAGGCCGGCTTGGATCTTTTCACAGTTCGTCGCCGCTACGACGACATCCCTTGGCCCCATGCCACGAAAGGCTTTCTCAAAATGAAGCAAAAGATACCCGGGATTCTGGCGCAAATGGATTTGGCTGATGAGGATGCGGCGCGGGCCGCTGATTGGCAGGAGAGAAAATGACCGAAGTTCGGACAGAAAATGAGCAGGTGAAGGTTTTCTATGACGGCGCCTGCCCGTTATGCCGCGCTGAGATTAGCCATTATCAGAAGATGGATGCAGCAGGTAACATTGCCTTCATTGACGTAACCGGCCCGGAGTTTGAGGCGCGGGAAGGTCTTTCCCAAGACCAAGCCCTTGCGCGGTTCCATGCAACGGGTCCCGATGGGCAGCTTCTGTCTGGAGCCCGGGCCTTTGTAGAGGTCTGGAAGGGGTTGCCGGGCTGGCGCTTGCTGGCGCAGGCAGCGGTAGTTCCTGGCATTTTATGGGGCATGGAACGGGCCTATGACAGCTTCCTGCGGTTGCGACCTCTGATGGTTCGCGCCTTCGTGGCCCTGAGGCCGGGTGCAGCATTGCAGAATGCGCGCGGCAAAGCCGGGCAGGGGCGTGATGTCTAAGGAAGATGTGACCGGGCACGCGAAGGGCGGGCAGGGAGCGAGGGTCATCCTCGTGCTGGGAGATCAGCTGAGCCACAATCTCTCCTCCCTGCGGCGGGGCAACCGTGAGACCGACATTATCCTCATGGCCGAGGTCTCCACCGAAGCCACTTACGTCCGCCATCACAAGAAGAAGATCGCGTTCGTGTTCTCCGCCATGCGCCATTTCGCGGAGGAACTCTCGACGGCAGGGTGGCGGGTGGACTA
>JABDPP010000114.1 GCA_013042765.1 Litoreibacter sp. | reverse complement strand
AATAGGGGCTGGCGTCATCCAGCATGTGGTGCCGGAAACAGCCGAATGCCTTATTGTCCAAGATGTGCTTTTTTACACCGTGGAAGTGGTTGATCATCGCCATCCCGCCCCAGCACACGCCGAAGGTGGAATGCACGTTGGTCTGGGTCCAGTTCATGACCTCGACCAGTTCGTCCCAATAGGTCACCTCGGAGAACGGCAGGTGCTCAATCGGGGCGCCGGTGATCACCAACCCGTCGAATTTCTCGTCCTTGACCTCCTGGAAGGGGCGGTAGAACTCCTCCATATGGGCGGCGGCGGTGTTCCTGGTCTGGTGCTCCGACATCCGTATCAGGCTCAGTTCGATCTGCAGCGGCGTGGCGCCGATCAGACGCGCGAACTGGTTCTCTGTCTGGATCTTCTTGGGCATCAGGTTCAGAAGCCCGATCCGCAGCGGGCGGATATCCTGCCGCGCGGCCTGATCCTCGGACATGACCATGACGCCTTCATTGCGCAGCACGTCATAGGCGGGCAGGGAAGATGGCAGTTTGATGGGCATGGCGGATCGTGTTCCTGACTGTGAGGGCTCTAGATAGGCCGTGTCTCAGGCGCTGCCAAGGGTGTCGGCGATCAGCCGGTCGAGGCCTTCGGGACCTGTGCAGCCCGCGATGTCACTTGCGGCAACCTTGATCCCCCAGTTCTCCGCCATGGCCGCGTAACGCGGCTGGCGGTGTGCGAGCGCGCGGGCATAGGTCCAGCGCACGAAGGCATCAGGATCAACGTCGCCCTCTGAGATTTTGTTTTCGCTCAGGTATTCCGCCCAGCAGTTGGTCAGAAATTCGGGCTGGTAGCACATCGGTTTAGGGCTGCGGTCGAAGCGCTCGATCAGCGCGTCGCGGTGGCTGTCGGAGCCTTCGATCCAGACCATCAGGAGATTGTTCGCCAGTGTCGAGAGCACTGGGTCCTCCGGGTTCCACGGGTCGACCACCTCGCAGATCGAACCGCTGGTGTCGCAGACAAAATGGTCGTAGCCGTAAAGCCGGTTCGCGCGGTCGATGAAATGACCGGTATCGGTGAGCGCCGAAATCTCCGCCTGATGGTGGAGGGCCTGCCGGCGCTGATATTCCTCAAACGGCAGTCCGCCTTTCTCCGCCGCGCCTGGCTTGCCGAGATAGGTGCTGAGCGGCGCGAGGTTGTCGAAGGTGATGTTGGAGGCGATGTAGATGCTGTTGGAGCGCAGCAGGTTCGCCAGAAACGGGTCCTGCATCGCATGCGCCTTGAAGTTGTCGACGATATGTTCGCCCATGTAGCGGGTGCCGATGCGGTAATCGACGGAATAGTGAAACCAGTCGCCGGACTGGCGCAGCATGTTGGAGATATGGGTCTTGCCAAGCCCCGACATCCCGAAAAACAGGATGCGTTTGGAAGGGGCGTTGTGCCAGTCATGTGCGCTTTTGTAGATCATGGTCGCGATATCCTCTGCGCTCCGTAGGTAACGGCCCACGCGGCGCAGTTCTAGGGGGTTGGACGCAGAATTCGCAGGATGCGGCCATCAAGTATCAGCAGACCAATCGCCAGCAGTCCGAAGCCCAGATAGGCGCGCGGATCCAGCGCCTCCCCCAGGAGCAGCGCACCCAGTACGATGGCGACGGGCGCCACCATCAGGGTGCACAGCATCAGGTTGCCGCTGCCGGCCATCGAGAGGACCCTGTAATAGAGCAGGTAGGCCCCCGCCGTGGCGATCACCGCGTAATAGCCGATCGCGGTAATGGTGCGGGCCGAGAGGTCGAACGCGGGGGCGCCGTCGATGGCGTAGGCCAGCGGGATCATGATGAGGCTGGAGGCACTCAGCATGCCAGCGGCCGCGATCTGGGGCGGCAGGCCGGAGAGTGTCACCCGCGCCCATGCCCCGGCAAACGCGTAGGAAATCGTGCCGCCCAGCACGGCCAGCTGCGCCACGGAACGCAGGTCGACCCGAGCAAGGTTCTCCAGCCCGATCGCGGTAGCGACCCCGAGAAATCCGATCACCACACCGGCGAGGCGGTTTGGCGTCAGGCGTTCGTCGGAAAATAAGAGGGCCGCGACCAGAACCCCGAAAATGGCTGTGGCCGCGTTCAGGATCGAGGTCAGGCCGGATTCGATGTGAAGCTGGCCCCATGCCATCAGTGAAAACGGGATTGCGTTGTTGAGAAGCCCCATCACCAGAAACGCCCCCCAGATGCTGGCGCTACGCGGGATTCTGATGCCACGCACCAGAACGTAGATCCAGAGTACGAGCGACGCCCAAAACACCCTGTGCGCGACGCTGGTGAAGACCGGCACCTCGTCCAGTGCGATCTTGATTGAGACGAAAGACGCGCCCCAGATCAGCGACAGGAGCATCAATTCGGCCCAGGCGCGTTGGGAGAGGGATTTCTGAGCGGTCATGCGATCTGTCTGCCCTGATTTGCGGCTCCTGGCGACCCGAAACCTGCGTATCTTTCATGTGCGAAACGGGGTCAAACGAAAACCGCCCTGGCGGTGCGGCCGGGGCGGTGAGTTTTAATTCTTAGTGTTGGCTTAAGTCAAAAATTGAAGCCCACGCGCACACCGGCGCCAACCGCATGGTTATCGTTGAAGGTTCCACCGGCCGGAAGCACCAGGTTCGGGACGAAATTCTGATCACCCAGCACCGCATATGTCACACCGCCGGAGACCTTGATATTGCCAGACGTATAGGTCGCGCCGACACCGATGCTCTTGAAGCCGGTTGTCGGGTTCAGAAGCGTGTTGCCGGGGCGTGTGCCCTGAGCTTCATAGCCAAGCGTCACGGCGGCCGACCACGCGTCGGAGAAGCGGCGCCCGAGACCCAGCGTGTAGGTGGTGGAATCGTCCTGAAAGTTCACATACTGGCCGATATTCGTGGTGGTCAGATTGAAGCCCTCCCATTCGACATAGCGGATCGATCCGAAGAGCAGGGTATCTGCTGCAATGCCGG
>JABDPP010000113.1 GCA_013042765.1 Litoreibacter sp. | reverse complement strand
CGTTGAACGTCATTTCCCTGGCAGGCATCGCCTTTGCCGTGGGCATGATCGTCGATGCGGCCATCGTGGTTTTAGAGAATATCTACCGGCTTCGCGAGAAAGGCCTCTCGCGCAGGGAGGCCGCCTATGCGGGCGCGCGTCAAGTCTGGGGGGCGATCCTCGTCTCGGCATTGACCACGGTGATGGTCTTTATCCCGATCCTGATCATGGAGCTTGAGGCCGGTCAGCTGTTCCGCGATATCGCCGTGGCAATCTCGGTCTCGGTGATCCTGTCGCTGGTTGTGGCCGTCACGGTGATCCCCGCCCTGTCGGCGCGCCTCCTGTCGCAATCGGATCAGAAGCCGCGCAGGCTCTTCGGCATCGATCATATCGGTTCGGCCTTCCACTGGCTGGTCATGGCTTACGTGCGCCTGACCGTGCGCTACCGGGCCGTCGGTCTGGCCATGGTCGGCGGGATTGCCGGCGGTGCAGCGGTCCTGGCCTGGGCGTTCCTGCCGAAGCTTGAATACCTGCCGGAGGGCAACCGCAACCTCGTCTTTGGCCTCCTGATTCCGCCTCCGGGATACAACCTCGACACGACCGAGACGATTGCAGAGCGGATCGAGGCGGTCGCAGAACCTCTTTGGGAGGCCCGGCCAGCTGCGGAGACAGAAGACGGTCTTCCCGCGATTCAGAGCTTCTTCTTCGTGGCACGGCCCGGCAGCAGCTTCGTCGGGGCAGCCGCGGTCGACGGTGAGCGCGTGGGCGAGTTGATCCCGATCCTGTCGCGCCCAATCTTCGCGGAACCCGGCACCTTTGGCTTTATGACCCAGCCGTCGCTGTTTGGCCGCGGGATAGGCGGTGGGCGCACGATCGAACTCAACGTCTCCGGCGAAGAGCTGGAAGACATCCTCGGCGTTGCGGGCCGCGCTGCGGGCATGATCGCCGGTCTGCTGCCCCGCAGCGAAGGGCACCAGTTTCGCCCAAGGCCCGGGCTCGAGCTTGGCGCTCCTGAACTGCGGCTCATCCCGAACCGCATCCGTCTCGCCGACGCGGGGCTTACGACCGAAGCACTGGCCGCAACTGTGGACGCCTATAACGACGGCATCCGCATCGCCGAGATCAGCGTCGGCAACCGCCGGCTGGATCTCACGCTGATGGGCGATCAGGACGCGATGGGCGCACAGCGCACGCAGGATGTGGGCGCCTTCCCCGTGGTGACCCCGGCCGGTCAGATCATCCCGGTTTCAGAGCTGTCCGAGGTGCGGCTGACAGCTGGTCCGACGGAAATCCTGCATCGCGAACGCCTGCGAACCGTGACGCTGGAAGTCCGACCCTCGGACGCGCTGCCGCTCGAAGCTGCGGTGGACCTTCTGGAAACCGAGGTCATCGAAGCTCTGAAAGGGCAGGGGCTGCCCGCCGGCGTGCAACTCTCGGTTTCAGGCACGGCCGACCAGCTTTCTCAAACCTGGAACGCGATCCAGATCAATCTCGTCGTGGCGATGATCATCATCTTCCTCGTCATGGCGATCCTGTTCGAATCCTTCCTGCTTCCGCTGGTCGTCATGATCTCGGTCCCCGTTGCCGCGGCGGGCGGCGTCGGTGGGCTGGCGCTGCTCAACCAGTTCCAGACCCAGCCGCTGGATATGTTGACGCTTCTGGGGTTCGTCATTCTGGTGGGCATCGTCGTGAACAACGCGATTTTGATCGTGCACCAGTCGCTGCATCATCTGCGCGAGGATGGCATGTCGCCGGTGGACGCGATCGAAGAGGCGACGCGAAACCGGATCCGCCCGATCTTCATGTCCACGTTGACATCCGTCTTCGGGATGCTGCCGCTGGTGGTCTTCCCAGGTGCGGGATCCGAGCTCTATCGCGGGCTTGGCGCGGTGGTTGTCGGAGGGTTGTCGATGTCGGCGTTTCTCACGCTTCTCACGGTTCCACCGCTGCTACGGCTCGTCATCTCGCTGAGCGCGCCAAATCCCCGGGCATCGGCCCCGATGGCGGCAGAATAGCACTCAACGCAAAACGGGCTGCGGATTTTTCCCATTTCGTATGACCGTGTTTCAATCCGGCGCTCGGTTCCAGATCAGGGGATTTGACCGGGCGCAAACGACGGCTCCAGCCGGGCACCTGATCTCCGGCGACCACCTTGCAGCTAAGGTGGACATTTTCGACCCTGTCAGTGTTCTAAGGACATCCCACAAATTCCGGAACGCGCCGGAAGAAGGCGCGGCAACCTTACGCCAAATCTAGCGCACGACATATACGGTCATCGGCGCGTGGGACGCAACGTAACCTGAATTGGATGAGAGGATGTGGTCTTTGAGACCCGGCATGTGGCTCGCCATTACGATCAGGTCGCAATCGGCCTCTTTGGCCGCCTTTATGAGGTCTGAGCCGACATTCAAATGCAGGTCGCTGCGCAGAGCGACGTGATCGCTGGCCTTGATGCCATATTCCTTCGCCTGGTTGGCGGCAAACTCCTTGAGACGCGCCGCAAGGCGGTCACCTTCGGTCCGCGCCGACGACGTTGGGACGGCGTCAACGACGTCAACATAGACCACTTCCGCATCGTTTTCCTGTGCGGTCCGACCCGCGAGAAGAAGCGCCTTTGAGAGCTTGTCAGCGTTATCCAGATCTACGGGCACCAGAATTCGTGAATACATTGGCCTTCCTCTCCTGATATTCGCTCAGATTAACGAGCGGAGATCCAAATACGTTGATCTCTGTCAAGATCGTCGAAATAGCGCGTCGCCCGTGATTGATTGTCGCTGAAAGCGACGGTCACGACTGCGCTCTTTGCGGGCCTGCTTGCTGCTCGTTGCGGTGTCTTTTCAGCGGACGAAGCTGCGGAAAAAGTGGTGCACACAAAGAGTCTCTGCGGCTATATTGACACCTTGGTATCAAAATTATACATAGGAAATATGCGACAAATCGAACGTGTTCAAACCGGGCTTCGGATAGAAAAGAGGCTCCTGAAAGTGCTCAAGGCTCTTGCTGAGCACCTTGATATGTCCGTCGCCGAAGTGATCGAGGGGATCGCCCTCCACGCCTTCGAGGGGAAGGCTCCATTCTCAGAGGCCACCCTCTCGAAAATCGAGAAGATGAAGGAAATCTATGATCTCGATCTCACTGCCCGCGACAGCCACAAACTGACCGAGGAGAGTGGGAAATGACCTCAAGCTCCTATCCGGACAAACTTGCGGCGATGGAAAGTGGCGCTTTGGAGCCCAATGATTTCAGTCACTTGGATCACGTGGGAGTTGCGGTCGAGGCGCTCAAAAAGTACGGGTTCTTCGAGGCCGTTTCCCGCTATGCCGACGGCCTTCGGGTCCTCACGGAAAAAGCGGGTGTCCCTGAAAAGTTCAACGCGACGATCACTTTCGCCAGCATGAGCCTGATCGCCGAGCGGCTTCACTCTGGTGAATACACGAACGCGGATGCGTTTGTGCAAGAGAACGGTGCACTCTTCACGAAAGCGTTTTTGACCGAGCAGTTTCCGGATGGACGCTACACATCAGATGTCGCCAGAGAGGTTCCTCTTCTCCCGACAGACCAGTTCCTGCACCATTAGACTTAGCCATTCGCAAATCTCCGATGGCGTCCGCTTCGGGCAGGGTGCCACGGTTGCGGGCATGTCCTCACTTTGGGAGAGGAACCCCCCGAATCCCCTGGTCCTCGTGCTCTGTGTGCTGAGAGGGGTGAGCTGAGAGCCCCGGCGGGCTCGATCTGCTTTGCGATCGGTTTCCCAGACAAATCCCATTTTTGACTTTCCTCAGTCCCCGGATGGGGGAGCCCGCTATCGTGATTTCATTGGAGGCGAATGCCGAACAGTTCAGAAATGGGTCCCGCAATGCGCCTGAAGTCAAAAGGTTGCTGGAAAGTCTGCCGCATCATCGCGCTTGTCGCCCTTGTTGTGTTCGGCCTCGCTGAGGTTTCAGCACAACAGGCGCCACGGAGTGTGGCGGTTGTCGCGGATCTTGACGGAGCGATTGGTCCGGCCACTGCGCGCCATGTTTCCGATGCGGTTGAACTTGCACAGAGCCGATCGGCAGAAGTGGTTGTCTTACGGATCAATACTCCGGGTGGTCTTGTCACAAGCATGCGCGAAATCGTAACCGAGATCCTGGAGTCGCCCGTGCCGGTCGTGGGCTATGTCTCTCCGCCGGGGGGGCATGCGGCAAGCGCTGGTCTCTACATTCTTTATGCCTGCCATGTGGCGGCAATGGCCCCGGGCACAAATACCGGGTCAGCGACACCGGTCCAGATCGGCGGGCTTCCGTTTCCGTCGCCCCGTGCTCCATTTGACGAGGGTGAAGGCGAGGCGGACGGCCCTGAGCGCGAGGGCGGGGAAAGCGGTTCAGAGGAGCAACCGCAGGATAGCGCAAAGCCGCCCGCTGCCGCGCCCATGGATGCAAAAGTCGTCAATGATGCGGTGGCCTATATTCGCAGCCTCGCGCAACTGCGCGGGCGGAACGCCGACTGGGCGGAATCTGCGGTCCGCGAGGCCGCCAACCTGCCTGCGAATGACGCCCTTGAAGCCGGGGTTATCGATCTGATCGCGGTCGATCTGGACGATCTCTTTGAACAGTTGGATGGGCGACAGGTGAACGCGGGAGGTCTGGACCGGGAGCTTGCCACCATAGGCCTGACCGTCGAGTTGATTGAGCCCAGTGCCGTCACGGAGTTGCTCAAGGTATTGTCGAACCCGAATGTGGCGCTGCTTTTGATCGTTATCGGCCTTTACGGCCTGATCTTCGAGTTCTCAAACCCTGGTGTCGGGCCCGGGATCGTGGGTGCGATCTGCCTTCTGCTCGGTCTCTATTCGATCAACCAGCTTCCGGTGAATTATGCGGGTCTGGGTCTGATGGTGCTTGGAATCGGTTTGATGGTTTTCGAAGCCGTAACGCCAACATTCGGCATCCTTGGAATTGGCGGCATCGTTGCGTTTTCCATAGGCGCCGCAATTCTCATCGACACGGACATTCCAGAGTTTCAGGTGTCATGGTCGA
>JABDPP010000103.1 GCA_013042765.1 Litoreibacter sp. | reverse complement strand
CCTGAGCCTCTTTGTCGTCTTCGGCGGCTGGGAGCTTGTCGGGCGCAGCATCAACCCTTTGCTCTTCGCCCCGCCCAGCATGGTGGCCGCGCAGTTTGGCGAGCTTCTTGCCTCCGGTGAGCTGGTTGCCGCCGCAAAGATCACGATGAAGGCCCTGTTTCTGGGCTACTTCCTCGCCGTGATCGTCGGGGTGCCTTTCGGCATCTTGATGGGCGCATGGGATCGCTTCGGCGACATCTTGCAACCCTATCTCTACGCGGTCTTCGCAACGCCCCGTGTGGTCGTGGTGCCGCTGATTGTCGTCTGGTTCGGCATCGGGTTTGAGGCGCGCCTGTTCCTGGTGTTCTTCTGGTCCGCCATCGCGATCAGCGTGAACACCGCGCAAGGTGTGCGCCATGCGCGCCCCGATCTGCTTGAAGTGGCCCATTCCTATCAGGTCAGCCGGGTCCAGTTGGCCCGCCACGTCCTGATCCCGGGCGCCATTCCGTTCGTTCTTGCCGGTCTTCGGATTGGTGCCGAGCGGGCCATTGTTGGCGTCATCATCGGCGAGATGTTCCTGCAGATCGTAGGTCTCGGCGGTGTCATCACGCAGGGATCGTCGGAACTTCTGCCGGCCAAGATGCTTTGCGCGGTCGTCGTGATCGCTGTGATGGGAACCATAATCGTTACGACGCTCGACATGCTGGAACGCAGATTCCAGAGCTGGAAGGGCGCCTGAGTTTGCCGCATCAAGACACGTTCCGGAGGAGAGCGGTAACCAAATAAACCCGGACATCAAACCAAGCTTGTGCGTCGGCTCTGCGGAGCCGGCACGCAGAACAAACTGTCTACTGGAGGAGAAAGACAATGAATACCAAGACACGTATGAAGACCCTTTTGACCGGCGTGGCCTTTGCGGCCGCGACAGCAACCGGTGCATCCGCGGATGGCTTCGATTTGAGCGGCAAATCCGTGACGATCGGTACCGCGCAGGCGCAGGTGCTTAACATCGGCACATTGCGCATGATCGAGATGCTGGAAGGCTGGGGTGCGGATGTCACGCGCGTCGAGCTGCCCAGCATTTCCGGGCTTGAAGCCATTATTGCCGACCGGATCGATGTCGCTTCGCGCAGCTCCGATGAAATCCTGATAGGCCAGACCCGTGGTGTCGACGTGGTCGCAATTGGCGCGCCGATCTCGACGATGCACTATGCGATCGTCTCCACCCCCGGTGTTGACTCCATTGCCGACCTGAAGGGCAAAGCCATCGGTACGAGTGGCCCGGGCGGCTTCAACGGTATGTTGTTCCGCTACATGCTCAAGCAGAACGGGCTGGAGCCAGAGGTTGACGTGGCGGTTGTTCCGGTTGGCGGCAGCAGCGAACGCGCGGCCGCAATCATGGCCGGGCAGGTAAACGCAACCGTGGTCTATATCGACAACTGGCTTGCGCTTGAAGCCCAGGGTGCCAACGCGCAGCTTCTGGGTTATGTCGCGGATATCGTGCCGGGCCTGTCCTCGCGTGCCGTCTTTGCGGAGCGTGAGTACATCGAGGCGAATGAAGATCTCGCCGTTGCGATGGCCTGCGCCAATCTCGAGGTGAACAACTGGATCAACTCCAGCAAGGAGAACTTCGTCTCCTACACCATGGACAACGTCCGCGGTGCCAATGAAGAGGCCGTTGCGAAGTTCTACGACGTGGCACAGAGCATCAACATGTTCCCGACCACACCGGCGGAACTGCTGGACACTTCTGGCTACCAGGCGCTGGCCGACCTGCTTTATGAAGGTGGCGAGTTGGACAAGCAGCTCGACGCGAACACCTTCGTGGATCAGTCCTACCTCGATAAAGCCGCCGGCATGGGCTGCGGCACAGGCAAGATGAGCAGCTAAGCTGTCCTGAGAAAGACGTATCGGGCGGGGCCGCAAAGCCCCGCCCTTTTTCTTTTGCAAAGGCTCAAATCATTTCGGTCGGGTATGTTTGGGCGGTATCCTCTCGTGACGGCCGAGGAGCCATCCTGCCGCCGAATTCTCTATGTTCACGACTGTGGCGCGGCGATGATGGCTCCCTCACAGGAAGGTGCTCAAGCCCAGATCAATGCAAAGCCCTGCACGGGGCGGGATCGAAGGTTTCAATTAATCCGTAGAGCCCGAAATGAGGTAGGGTCAGACTTGTCTGTTGGCTTGTTCGGCACAGGCTGGCGAGCGCCATTTATCGCCTTTGCAGGGCTTCCCAGATCCGAAGCGGGGTCGCGGGCAAATCAAAATCCTCCACGCCCGCGCGCCACAAAGCGTCGGAAACTGCTGAGGCCAAGGCTGCAGTCGCGCCGACGGCACCGGCTTCGCCGACGCCCTTGACGCCCAACGGGTTCAGCGCGGTGGGCACCTCAACGGATCCTGTTTCGATCATCGGCAGATCTTCGGCGCGCGCGAGCCGGTAATCCATCAGGCTGCCGGTCAGTATCTGGTGCTGCTCGTCAAAGGCGATCTGTTCGCCGAGACCCAGCGACAACCCCTGGCCAATTCCGCCATGAAGCTGTCCTTCGACGAGAACCTGGTTGAGAATCCGTCCCACATCCTCAACCGCGACGTAACGGGTGATCTTGGTCATGCCGGTTTCAGGATCGATCTCGACCTCGCAGATGTGCGCCCCGTTGGGAAAGGTCGCCGCCGGTGGCGTGAAACTGCTCTCGATATCAATTCCGCCTGTCATGCTTGCAAGCGCGGCAAGGGGCAGGTTCTCGTTCGTGCCTTCGCGGTGAAAGGCGCCGTCGCGATAGGCAATCTCAGATGCGCTGCACCCGAAAGACGCAGCCGCATGCCGGCTGCCTTGCGCAATCAACTCTTCAAGCGCTGTACAGACTGCCGAGCCTGCCACGGTCAGACCGGCCGAGCCGCCGCTCCCGCGCCCGTTGGATAGAGCCTCCGTATCGCCGTGCCGGTAGATAATCCGGGCCGCATCGATCTGCAGACGGTTTGCAACCATCTCGCTCAGCGTGGTCTCATGGCCCTGTCCCACGGACATCACGCCCGGGGAAAGTGTCACAGTCCCGTCTCCCGCCACTTCGAGGCGCGCAAAATCCGGTCGGGGTTTGCGTACGGGGCCGCCGGCGCTCTCGATGCAATTGGCGAGCCCGACACCGTAGAGCATACCGCGGGCCTGCGCCGCTCGCTTGCGCTCCTGCGCGCCCGGGTTCAAATCAAGGGCCGCCTGCATGACCTTCGGAAAATCTCCGCAATCGATCGTAAAGCCCAGTCCGGTCGTCACGGGCATGGCATCGGGGCCGATCAGGTTGCGCCGACGCAGCTCGATCGGATCAACACCGATCTTGCGTGCGGCAACGTCCAGCGCGCGCTCGATGGCATAGGTTGTCTCGGGCCGGCCATTGCCGCGGAAGGGCACCAGAGGAAGGCGCGGAGAGAGCTGTCCCGCTATCTCCACGAAGATCTCCGGTACCTCGTACATGCCGGTGAGCCCGTTGACATTGTTCATCAGTCCGAAGGCGAGATGCGTGGGATAGGCGCCGATATCGATGTCGAACTGGCCTTCGATTGCAACGATCTTGAGATCTTCGTCGAGCCCGACCTGAAGAGAGCCTGCTGCGCCACGGCCCTGCGCATCGGCGAGAATTGTCTCGGAGCGGGTCGGGATCCACGCGATCTCGACCTGCAGCTTTCGCGCCGCCCATGCAAGGGCTGCATCCTCGCGCGACATGTAGCCCTTCATGCCGAACGATCCGCCGACATCATCCGCCACTACGCGGATCGTGGACACATCCCATCCGAAATGCGAGGCCAGCTGTGCGCGCAGGGCGAACGGGTTCTGCGTGCTCATACGGTAATGCAGGCCTCCGTCCGTGACGCCCCGGGCAATAACGCAGCGCGGTTCCAGCGCGAACGCAGTGACGCGGGGAATATCGACCTCGATCCGGTGCTTGTGCGCCGCTGCGGCCATTGCCGCCCTTGCGGGTCCCTGCGTGCCGAACTGCCTGAGAAAGGCTGTGCCCGAGACCGGTGTTATGGGTTCCAGATCAACTTCAGCCGCCTCGATCGCGTCCGCAAGCTGCGCGGCCGTCTCGGCGATGACCAGTGCTATGGGTTCACCCGCATGACGGATGTCGGTGTCGCAGAGGATCGGCATCGGGCAGGGTTCAGTTGTGCCGCCATCTTCGCGCGGAAGGTCGACATGGGCAATCGGCGCGACGCCGTCACGGCCGAGGTCGGCTGCGGTAAAGACCGCACGAACACCGGGCATCGCAGCTGCCTGTATTACATCAAGCGCCGCGATCCGCGTGCTGGCCTGCTCGGCGCGAACAAAACCGGCATGAAGCGTGTCGGGTCCGAGGAAATCGGACAGGAACCGGCCCGTTCCGGTGACCATCCGAGTGTCTTCAAGGCGAGCGCTCATTGGTGTTGAGCTCTTTGCATCGCGTGTCATGTCGCCCTCAGGATGTCCGATCCTCTTTCGGGGCGGCATGTTCTTCCTGCCGCTCCTCGAATTGCGCGAATTGCTCGTCCGAGTAGCTGTGCTGCCGCAAAGACCGCAAATTCGGGCCGAACACGGCATCGATTTCCGGGCCGAGCGCGCGGAACATCTCAGCCATGTAGTAGTCGTGGCGCAAAAGCGAGATCGCCATTTTGACGATGGCGGGGTTCTTTGTGTGGGTGGCCGAGACGGTGGGGCTGACATTTGCTGTCAGGGTCTCGACATCATCGACGGTCAGCGTGAAGTGATTGTCGGCAAATCCCATCGGAAAGCCCGAGCCCTCATGCTCGTGGATCTCGCAGTTGTCGTTAAACCGGAACTCGTCGGGATTGTTTCCGTAGAGGATGACGACGAGCCGTGAACCGCGTTCGGTGGCGGCGCGCAATTCCGCCTCATGTCTGTGCAGGATCGCGGCCTCGGCTTTCAGCCACAAGACCTGCGTCGCGCCCGCAATCATGTCGGCGACCTTGCCATGCACCTCGGTATCGCCGCTGATGTCCCAGACATATTGCTCGCCCGGGTCGACATTCATTGCCGATAGCCGGTCGGCGAGGGTGTCGCACAGCTCACCCGTTTGGATGGCGATCGACTTAAACAGGCTCTCGGGGGGCTGGGGAATATACTTGATCGGGTTGGTGCTGACTGGCAGGACCGCCTTTCGGGCGGCCAGCGCCTTGAGGACCGAATAGGTGTTAGGGCGGGGTACACCTGAGTTGTTTGAAATCTCGTAAGCCGTGGCCGGCGACTTGGCGAGAACTGCAAGATAGATTCGCGCCTCATAGTCGCTGAATCCCAGAAGTTTCAGATCGCTCAGAATCGTCACCCTATCGGCATTCATGTGCTGATTCATTCTGTTCTCCGCGACTTTTCCACAAATTCTGAGGAGTCCGACGCGGCAAGGCGTCGGATCATTTGATCACTTCAAAACTCACTGTAGTAGCTATTGCCACAACGTCAATCGTCCGCTAGCATCTCGAACCAGGGCAGGGTGAAATCGCGGGAGCGCGCCGTGTCCTCAAAGGATAGAACAGGGAGAGAATCATGAAAATAGCACGCTATCTGGCGTTAGGTGCGGCCTTCGTCGC
>JABDPP010000055.1 GCA_013042765.1 Litoreibacter sp. | reverse complement strand
CGCCGACGCTTGTTCTTTTCACCCAAAAGAAGACGCTGATTGACAGCCCTGCCGCCAAGAGCGGCATGAAGGTTATCTCCATCGAGGACCAGCGTTGGGGTCGTCGTGACATCAAGACCGTTCAGCTTCTCTACCCGTCCATGGGTAAGATGATGGCCAAGGCGGCCGGTGTGGATGATGCGTGGATGGTCGAGGATGGTGCGATCACCGAAGGCACGTCCAACAACGCTTATATCGTCAAGGACGGCAAGATCATTACGCGCCATCTTGGCAACGAGATCCTGCACGGGATCACGCGCGCCGCGGTCCTGCGCTTTGCCCAGTCCGCCCAGATGGAAATTGTGGAACGCCCGTTCACGCTGGAGGAAGCCAAGTCTGCGGATGAGGCATTCGTCACCTCAGCCTCGACCTTCGTCATGCCGGTTGTGGAGATTGACGGCGCCAAGATCGGCAGCGGCGAACCGGGTTCCGTCGCCGCCCGGTTGCGCGAGATCTACATCGACGAGAGCAAAAAGGCTGCGGTCTGATGATCGCAGCCTTCCGGTCAGGTCCGCCAAAGAGCGGCTAAGACGTCAGGTCGCGTCTTTGTGCGCGATCTCGAAAGCCGCTTTCTGGGTGTCGCTGGCCTCGGTCTGGTATTTGTCGCGCCAGGTATCATAGGGCATCCCGTAGAAGATTTCGCGAGCTTCCATCTTGTCCATCTCGATGCCCTTCTCGTTCGCGGCTTCCTGATACCAGCGGCTCAGGCAGTTGCGGCAGAAACCCGTGAGGTTCATCATGTCGATATTCTGGACATCGGTGCGTCTGGCGAGGTGATCGCGGAGTGTGCGGAAGGCTGCGGCTTCAAGCTCGATACGGGTCTGTTCATCCATAGGTCAGGTCCTTCAAAGTCCGGCGGATCTAACCGCCTGTTCTATCATGGGGGCGAGGCGAACTGCCCAGCCGAGTTGCTGGCTTTCGGTTGATATGAGGTCGTTGCGCAGCTCGATCAAGACATGGGCGCGCCCATGGCGCAAACCGTGGGTCGCCATCGTGTCGCCCGCGAGGGCGCCGCTATAAGGCTCGTTGTCACCAACGGTCAGATCCTGCTCTCGCGACAGGATATCGAGAAGTGGGCCGGAAAGCCTCTTGTCATCAGCATATAGGATGCCGACCTGCCATGGGCGCATCGGGCGACCCCGCAGCTGTGGCGTAAAACTATGAATGGACACGATCACCGGATCCTTGCGGGCTGAGACGACGTCGGCAAGGCCGCGGTGGTAGGGGCGGTGGAAGGCGTCGAGGCGCCGCGTGCGCTCCACGTGATCGGCATGCCGGTTGCCTGGAATGATCGAGCCGTCATAGAGCCGCATGAGAAGCGTCGGGTCATCTTCACCACGGTTCGGATCAATGACCAGCCGCGAGAAGTTACTGAAAACCGCTGACCCGTCGAGGATTTCTGCAAGATGTCTTACGACGCCGGCCGCGCCGATATCATAGGCGATATGGCGGTCCATATCCTTGTCGTGCAGGCCCAGGCATCCTCCGTTAACCGATGTGGGAACGGTGTTCGTCGCGTGGTCGCAAACGAGCACAATTCGCCCCGGGCGGTCAGCACCGGTTATCTTTACGGGTAGGTAAGTCATCGTCATCCATCTGTCACAAAGCTCGACTAGATGCGAGGTCCAAAATCGAAAACCCCCAGTTGCTCTGGATGGCGTATTGCGTCATTAGTGCAAGTGGCCCAGCAAAAAATTGAGATGATGAGAGGACGCGACAGCATGAGACGCCTTCGCAACGTAAAAATCGTGGCTACACTAGGGCCTGCTTCCAACGATTACGAAATGATCAGGGCGCTGTTTGAGGCTGGAGTTGACGTGTTCCGGCTCAACATGAGCCACGGCACCCACGAAGACATTCGCGCCCGTCACGAGATCATCCGGAAGGTCGAGGTCGATACCGGTCGTCCGATCGCAATTCTTGCGGACTTGCAGGGACCGAAGCTGCGTGTAGGCGCTTTCGCGAGCGGCGCGGAGGAGTTGAGCGTTGGTCAGGATTTCCGGCTTGATCTGGACCCGGCCGAGGGCGATGCCACCCGCGTTCAGCTTCCACATGAAGAGATTTTTGCGGCTCTCGAGCCGGGCGCATCGCTTCTGGTGAATGACGGAAAGATTCGCCTGATGGTTAAGGCTTGCGGTCCTGATTTCGCGGATTGCGAAGTTACGGTTGGGGGGACGATCTCGAACAACAAGGGCGTGAATGTTCCCGATGTCATCCTGCCGCTTGCAGCTCTGTCGGATAAAGACCGAAAAGATCTGGAATTCGTTTGCGAACTGGGCATCGACTGGCTGGCGCTTAGCTTCGTGCAGCGTGCGGAAGATGTCGAAGAGGGGCGCAAACTCGCCGCAGGGCGTGCTGCAATCATGTCCAAGATCGAAAAGCCGGCTGCCGTGAAGGCGTTCGAGGAGATCCTCGATGCATCTGACGGGATCATGGTTGCGCGGGGAGATCTTGGCGTAGAGCTTCCAATCCAGAATGTGCCGCCGATCCAGAAGCGCATGATCCGCAAATGCCGGGCCGTCGCAAAGCCGGTGATCGTGGCCACGCAGATGCTGGAGTCGATGATCGATAGCCCAATGCCGACGCGGGCCGAGGTCTCCGATGTGGCCACCGCCATTTACGAGGGAACCGACGCGATCATGCTGTCTGCGGAATCCGCGGCAGGCAGTTTCCCTGTCGAGGCGGTCCAGACCATGAACGACGTTGCCATCGAGGTGGAAAGCGATCGTAACTACCAGAGCATCATCGCCGCCCAGCGCGAGGGTGAACGAAAGACCATCGCTGATGCGATCGTTGTTGCGGCGCGCGAAATCGCTGAAACAACTGATATCAAGGCGATCTGCTGTTTTACCCAATCTGGCACCACGGCAGAGCTGGTCGCACGCGAGCGCCCACACGTTCCGATCATCGCGCTGACACCACT
>JABDPP010000085.1 GCA_013042765.1 Litoreibacter sp. | reverse complement strand
CTTGGGAGGCGTCTTGCCTGCGACAAGCTCAGCCCCTGCGGCCCTGAACAGGGCCCGGATCGTCGGGTCGATCCGGTCGATCGGCCATTTCGCCACCAGCGCACGGTCGGTCATCTGGTCGATCTTGGCCTGTCCCGCGACCGCCCCCTCCAACAGCGCGCAGAAGGTATCCACATCGCCCTCGGCCATCTCCTCACCCTCATAGACCGCGCCAAAACGGTGGTCTTCGAACTCAGCCCTGACGGCATCAATCGATTGATTGGAGTGTTCCATCTGAAATAGCGCCTGAACGGCATAGAGCCGCGCGGCCGATTTCATCTTGCGCAGTTGGTTTCCGGAGATCGTCATACGGTGGTAGTGCCTTTGTCATCATCCGCGATCTGAAAGCTCCCGCCCCGCGGTTTGAAACCAATACCTTTGGTTTCCTTTCCATATTTCCGCTCGAGCGCGATCAGGTGCAGAGCAGCGGCAGCCGCGCCCCCACCCTTGTTCTGATCAGACGGATCGGCACGCACTTCTGCCTGCTTGCGGTTTTCGACGGTCAGGATGCCGTTGCCGATATTTGCGCCCTGCAGGCCCAGTAACATCAGCCCGCGTGAACTGTCATTGCAGACCGTATCGTAATGGGTTGTTTCGCCACGGATGATGCAGCCCAGCGCGACGAACCCATCGAAATTCGACTGGCGATACGCGATGCGGATCGCCGTGGGCACCTCCAGTGCGCCCGGCACCTCCACCACGTCATACGTGGCGCCGGCCTTGTCGCATTCGGCCTTGGCACCCGCGATGAGGTTCTCAGCGATGTCCTTGTAGTAAGGCGCCACGACAATCAGGAGTTTGACCGGTTTCTCGAAGGAAGGCGTCTCCAGAATATGATGCTGCTCAGAAACTGCCATCGATCAGCCCTCCCCCGGGATCGGACGCGTTCCGACAATCGACAACCCGTAGGCTTCGAGTCCCACAACTTTCGGGGACGGCGAATTGGTCAGAAGTTCCAGCTCGCTCAACCGCAGCGCGGCGAGGATCTGCGCGCCAAGCCCGTATTGGCGCAACGTCTGGGGCGACACACCGCCTTGCGGATCAAGCTTCATATGCGTGTCACGAAGCAGCACAACGATACCACGGCCTTCCTCCCCGATCACGCGCATGGCGTTGCGCAATTCATCGGCCGGACTTGGACCGAGGCCCAGAACATCCTCGACCGGGTTAAGCGCATGCATCCGCGTCAGGATCGGCCCCGGTGCGGTCAGATCCCCCTTGGTCAGCACGATATGTTCCGAGCCATGGGTCTCGTCAGTGAACACGCGCATCATCCAGTCACCGCCGAACTCCGACTGAACGGCCTTTTGCTGGCTTTCCTTGACGAGATTGTCATGGCGCCGGCGGTAGCCGATCAAATCGCTGATCGTGCCGATCTTGAGGTTGTGACGCTGCGCGAACGCCACCAGATCAGGCAGGCGGGCCATGGTTCCGTCCTCGTTCATAATCTCGCAGATCACGCCCGAAGGGTTGAGCCCGGCAAGGCGGGCCACGTCAACGGCAGCCTCGGTATGACCTGCCCGGACCAGCACACCGCCTTCGCGAGCGCGCAGCGGGAAGATATGGCCCGGGGTCGCGATGTCGGATGCGGCCTTGGACGGATCGATTGCAACGGCCACGGTGCGGGCGCGATCATGGGCCGAAATACCGGTCGTGACACCTTCACGTGCCTCGATGGAGATCGTGAACGCCGTCTCATGGCGCGATGAATTGTAGGAGGCCATCAGAGAAAGGCCCAGCGCGTCAACGCGTTCTCCGGGCAAAGACAGGCAGATCAGGCCGCGCCCATGGGTTGCCATAAAGTTGATTGCCTCAGGCGTTGCCATCTGCGCCGGGATCACCAGATCCCCCTCATTTTCGCGATCTTCATGGTCAATCAGAATGAACATGCGCCCGTTGCGGGCGTCGTCTATGATCTCTTCCACCGAGGAGATCGCGTCGGAGTAGTCAACTTTGGTCATGGGGCCTCGCAGCTTCTTGGCCTGCCAGATAGACCTTTCAGACGCCCTTGGAAAGGGGGCGTGGCGCGCGCAGGCGTCGGCCTGACTATTTCCCCCAGTCCTGCAAGCGCGCCACGTATCGGGCGAGCGTATCGATTTCCAGATTGATCCGGTCGCCCACCTTTGTGTCGCCCCAGTTCGTCGCCGACTTTGTGTGCGGGATAAAATTCACGCCGAAGCAACTACCTTCGACCTCGTTGACGGTCAGCGAAGTCCCGTTCAGCGCAACCGAGCCCTTTGGTGCGATAAACTTCGCCAATTCTTCCGGCGCCTCGAACCGGACGCGAGTGCTATCGCCCTCATCGTGCATCGCTGTGACAGTAGCGACCCCGTCCACATGGCCCGACACGATGTGGCCACCCAATTCGTCACCGACCTTGAGGGCGCGTTCAAGGTTTATGCGGCTGCCATCCTGCCAGTCAGACACATTCGTCTTCGAGACGCTTTCCTGCGAGATTTCCACATCGAACCAGGCACTATCGTCGCGGCCACGGTCGATCACCGTGAGACAAACGCCGTCACAGGCAATTGAGGCCCCGATATCGATGCCCTCCGGATCGTAGCTTGTGGCGATCCGGGCCCGCAGGTCACCGCGCTTCTCCAACTCACGCACGCTGCCGATGTCTGTGATAATGCCGGTGAACATGGCTATCCTCCTGAATTCTCCGGTTTTGGACCTAGCCCGAGCGAGGCCATGCTGCAAGTTCATTGAGGGTGACGACTTGTTTACGCACCATGGTGTAGATAGAGCCAGAATCGCACAAACCGGATTGGGCAGAACCATATGCGCATGGTTTCACAATTGCCGGCAAACGCAGAAAGGCATGGGACACCGAAAATGACCGCTCGTACCAGCGCGAAAACTTTTCTGTTCCTCCAAGGCCCCCATGGGCCGTTTTTTCATCAACTTGCCCGGAGGCTGAAACAGATCGGCCATCCTGTTTGGCGGGTCGGATTCAACGGCGGTGACGCGGCCTTCTGGCCTACCCGCGACACCTATATCCCATTTCGGCAACCTCCCGGAGAATGGCAAAGCTTTTTCGAAGCTCTTCTGGACAAGGAATCGATAACGGATCTCGTTCTTTATGGTGATGCCCGTACCATCCACGCCGAGGCCATCCAAGCGGCGCGGGCGCGCGGCATACGGGTTCACGTTTTCGAAGAAGGGTATTTGCGGCCCTATTGGATCACCTACGAGCGCGATGGCGCCAACGGCAATTCAAAGTTGATGGATATGAGCGTTGCGCAGATGCAGGCCGCCCTGACAGGGCAGCGCTCCGAACTTTCCGCCGCGCCCGCCCGTTGGGGGGAGATGCGCCAGCACATTTTTTACGGCGCATTCTATCATTTCTTCGTCTTCCTGCAGCAGCGGGTTTACCCCAATTTCCGCTCTCACCGTCAGGTCACCGTAGCGCAGGAGTTCCGGCTCTATGTCAGACGGTTCCTCAATATACCGCTCAACGCCCTGCGGCGGGCGATCACGACGCTGCGGATCAAGCGCGGCGGCTTTCCCTATCATCTGGTTTTGTTGCAACTGGCCCATGATATGAGTTTTAAAGCCCATTCAGGCTTTTCGCGCATGGAGCAGTTCGTCGAGGTGACGTTGGAGGGGTTTTCCAAGGGGGCTCCGCAGCACCATCACCTTGTTTTCAAAGCGCACCCGCTGGAAGACGGGCGTGAACCCCTGCGCAAGAGCATTGAGGAGATTGCGGATCGTAAAGGCCTGTCCGACCGTGTGCACTTCGTCAACGGCGGTAAGCTGGCGCATCTTCTGGACACTGCGAACACAGCGGTCACTGTGAACTCCACAGCCGCGCAGCAGGCTTTATGGCGCGGGTTGCCGATCAAAGTGTTCGGCGAGGCCGTGTACAATAAGCCGGAGTTCGTTTCGCCCCAATCGCTCGCGAGTTTCTTCGCGGATCCCGAACAGCCTGACGGTGCGGCCTACCACGACTATAGAGTTTATCTTCTAAGAACGTCACAAGTCCGGGGCGGCTTTTATGCGCGCCAAGGGCGCCGACACGCGATGCGCAAGATTATTGATCTGATCCTCTCCGACACAGATCCCTATGAATCCCTTCACTTAAAGACCGAGTCGCCGCAGCAACAGTTGCGGCTCGTCGCCACCAATCGAGACTAGCTTTTTCATCGGTTTTATATCATCTTAAAAGAAAAAACTGAGGCAGTTTCACTTTCGAGGAGCTCACCGCGTGAGAAAATTGGGTCCAAAGGGCGCACGCATTGCGGCCTTTTTGCTGGTTGCGGCCTTGGTTGCATCCTGTGGCTTGCCGCGTTCCGGACCGGGCAAGAAAGAGATTTACGCTGGCTCAGTGCAAAATGATGGCGATGTCTTCATCGTCTCGGTCAACAGCCGCGTCACCCGCGCCACCGCGGTTCAGCCGTCGCTCGGTTTCTCCAAGAGCTTCATCAATGCCGGCAAAATCGTCTCTGATGTGATCCAGCCAGGCGACACGCTGGGGTTGAGTATCTGGGAGAATGTCGATGACGGGCTCTTGGCGGTCGCCGGCGGAACCGGTGAACTCAGCGACGTGCAGGTAGACAGCGCCGGTTTCATTTTCGTACCCTACGCTGGGCGGATCAAAGCCGCGGGCAACACACCCGAGGAACTGCGCCTCGTCATCACTGGAAAACTCGACACGCAAACTCCGGATCCGCAAGTGCTCGTCCGTCGTGTAGCCGGCAATGGCTCAACGGTTTCAATTGTGGGCGCTGTTGGCGGACAGGGCGTTTTCCCGATCGAGCAGCCCACAAGAACACTGTCAAACATGCTGGCGTCTGCGGGTGGCGTGTCGATCGAGCCCGAAGTCGCTCAGATCACCGTCCTACGTGGCAGGCAACGTGGGAAGATCTGGTTCGAAGACCTCTTTACTCATCCTGAATTCGACATTGCCCTTCGCAGTGGCGACCGGATTCTCGTGGAGAATGACACCCGCTCGTTTACTGTGCTGGGCGCGACCGGCGGGCAGAGGCGCGTGAGCTTTGAATCTCAGACGCTCTCAGCCATAGAAGCCCTGGCGCAGGTTGGCGGCTTAAACTCCGGTCTCGCGGATCCGACCGGTGTCTTTGTTCTGCGCAATGAGGCCGCTGGAATCTCGAACGCTGTTCTTGGGCGCAACGATCTGGTTGGTCCTCAGCGTATGGCCTATGTGCTCGATCTGACGGAGCCGACAGGCATGTTCGACGCAAGGGACTTTGTCATTCGCGACGAAGATACAATCTACGTCACAGAAGCGCCCTTCGTCACCTGGAACAAGACCATCTCTGCTTTGACTGGCTCGCTGACCTCGGCGAACGGGCTGACAAGCGCGGCTGGCGTCAACTGACATGACACATCAGGGAGACGTGGTCGGACACGCCACGGCCGCACCGATCCCGCAGAAACTGTTCTGTTTTAACGGTGGCTTTTTTTCCCAGAGACAGGTGCGCAGGATACTGACGCTCAGCGGTTTCGATCTGAAGCTCGGCAAACCGGGAGAGAATGATCTCGTCGCGGTTTGGGGGAAAAGCCCCACATCGGGCAGGGGTGAAGCAGTCAGCGCCCAAACCGGCACGCCAATGCTTCATGTTGAGGACGCCTTTCTTCGCTCAGTCCGCACTGGCCGCGACGGCGCCCCCCCTCTTGGCCTGACATTGGATTCTCGCAGACCCTATTTCGATAGCTCCGGCCCCTCCGATCTTGAAGTTCTGCTCACCGAAAGCCCTCTAGATGACACCGCGCTTCTGACCCGTGCGCGCACTGCGATTGATCGGGTCAAGAGTGCGCACCTGTCCAAGTACAACCTGTTCGATCCGGCAACGCCAGCGCCGGAGCCCGGGTATGTTCTTGTCATTGATCAGACCCGCGACGACGCCTCCGTCCGGCTGTGCGGCAGTTCTGTCGCAACTTTCCGTGAGATGCTGGTCTACGCCCAGCAAGAGCATCCGCGGGCCCGGATCTTTATCAAAACGCACCCCGAAACCACGGCAGGGCATCGGGAAGGCTATTATTCAGACGAGCACCTGACAAACCAGATCAGCTTTCTCGGCGGTCCTGTCTCTCCGCAGGCACTGCTTGAAGGTGCCGTGGCCGTTTATACGGTTAGCTCCAACTTTGGATTTGAAGCCATCCTTGCAGGCCACAAGCCAGTGGTGTTCGGGCAGCCCTTTTATGCTGGCTGGGGCCTCAGCGATGATCGTCAGCCAATAGACCGGCGCCAGCGGAAACTTACGCGCGCGCAACTTTTTGCGGGTGCGATGATACTCTACCCGAAATGGTATGATCCCTACCGCGATACGCTCTGCGAGATCGAGCAGGTCATGGATACGCTGGAAAGCCAGAGCCGCGCAATTCGTGAAGATGGGCAGGGCTATGTGGCCCTCGGCATGCGATCCTGGAAGCGTAAACCGCTACAGGCATTTTTCG
>JABDPP010000083.1 GCA_013042765.1 Litoreibacter sp. | reverse complement strand
GGCACGATCTGATCCGCCCCGACCCTGCCCGTTACGGGGCTTTCCGGATGACACAAAGCGCTCGTCCGATCCTGCGAAATGAGGCCAAAATCACCCTGCGAAAGGACACGATTCGCCAAGGGGCCCGACGCCCTGCGGTCAAGACACTGGTCTCCGAGGAAGATGCACCGCTCCTGTCGGCGCTGAAAGCAAAGCGGCGCGCGCTTGCCGAAGAGGCACGGGTTCCCGCCTACGTGATTTTCAATGACCGCACCTTGATCGAGATGGCGCAGACACGCCCCGCCGATCTGGATGCATTTGCGCGCATCAGCGGTGTCGGCGCGAAAAAACTGGAAAACTTCGGCACTGCCTTTCTAACCGTCATAAATGGCGCGCAACCGGCCGCCCAGCATCCCGCCCGGCGCAAACTGGCCGGTCGAGAAACAGGCTCACTTTACGATGCGCTGCTCGAAGCACAGGCCCGGCTTGCGCGCGGGACAGCCGGGCAAGATAAGCCGATGAGCTGTTCGGCCTCTTTGCTTGCCAAAGTGGCTGAGATCCGGCCCACCGAACAAGCTGCGATGCTGCGTCTTCTGGGTGACCGGCGCATGGAACGGTTCGGTGCGGCATTTTTGGACATTGTGAAGGACGCCTGAAGGTGGACGATCCGGAGATAGTCTCTACGTCAGGTAAAAGACCGTGAAGGACATAGTATGCTGACCGTAATCTCGCCTGCGAAAAAACTGGATATGACCCCGAGCAACAAGTTCGCGTCGACCCTGCCCGATTTCCAGGGAGATGCGAATGACCTGGCCGCGGTTGCGCGTGATCTGAGCGTCGGCGAACTGCAGAAGCTGATGAAGATCTCCGAGAGCCTTGCAAAGCTCAACGCCGAGCGTTTCCAGACGTTCGAAGCGGTCTCGACACCCGAGAATGCAAAAGCTGCCGCGCTGAGTTTTGCCGGCGACACCTACACGGGCCTTGAGGCCGGCACGCTTGATGCCGACGAAATGGCCTATGCGCAGGACCATCTTCGGATCCTGTCGGGGCTTTATGGCCTGTTACGGCCACTGGACGCGATCCAACCTTACCGGCTGGAGATGGGAAGCCGTCTGAAAACCATGAAAGGCAAATCGCTCTACGATTATTGGGGCAGTACGCTGTCGGAAGCGCTGAACACTCAGGCGGAAGAGATCGGAACAGAGGTTCTGATCAATTGCGCCAGTCAGGAGTACTTTGGGGCTGTAAATCCCAAAGCGCTACGCCTGCGCGTCGTGACACCCGTCTTTATGGAAGAGAAACCGGGAGGGCCGAAGATCGTGAGCTTCTTTGCAAAGAAGGCGCGCGGTGCGATGGCGCGGTTCATCATCCAGAACCGTTTGAACGACGTCTACTCCCTCAAGGTATTCGATACCGGCGGATACGAGTTCCGCGCGGACCTCTCCGAGGGCGACAAGATCGTGTTCGTGCGTTCCGAAGCCGCCGCTCAATCCTTCAGGGAAGCGTCGTAAGCGACGAGCTCCACGGTGTTGCCTTCTGGGTCTTCGGTGAAAATCCCGCGCCATCCGATCCAGCCAAAGGTTTCGACACGGTAGGAAAGTCCAAGATGGTCATACCATTTCATCACGGCATCCTGCTCGTCATTTGGCAAGCTCAGTGCAATGTGATGGAGTGAGGATTTCGCGCCCGTCTCAGGTGTATCTGCTTGTGATGGATTAGGCCCCGGACGCCCGGCCATGGACTTATCGAACAGGGCGAGAACGCTTGTATGTCCTGCAAACCCGTCCGCGATCCGGAAGAAAACGATCCCGTCGCTCGCATTTCCGGACAGGCGCTCCAACCCGATGGCGTTTTGATAGAAGTCAATCATTGGCGCTAGCGCGTTACAGCGAATGGCGATCTCCCCCAAGGCCCGGGGTTTGAAATTTCGTTTCATGCCCCAATTCTAATCCAGCCTGGCCACGAAGTAACGGGGTATGGAGCAGGATATTTTTGGAGAAATGAATGTCAGGCGAACTCTCCCTGGCAAAACCAGCCTCCGCTCATGGTTCCACCA
>JABDPP010000077.1 GCA_013042765.1 Litoreibacter sp. | reverse complement strand
GCCCCTGCCCCCGGCGACACGCCCGCCTATGGGACCCGAAACATCCTCGAGGATCATGGTCCGCAGGCCGTGGCCGACTGGATGGCCGAGCAGAAGCAACTTCTGGTCACCGACACCACGATGCGGGACGGGCACCAATCGCTGCTGGCCACGCGTATGCGTTCGATCGACATGATACGCGTTGCGCCGACCTATGCGGCCGATATGTCAGGCCTGTTTTCCATGGAATGCTGGGGCGGCGCGACTTTCGACGTGGCCTACCGATTCCTTCAGGAATGCCCATGGCAGCGCTTGCGCGATCTGCGCGCAGCCATGCCGAACCTGCTGACACAGATGCTGGTGCGGGGTTCCAATGGCGTGGGCTACACCAACTATCCCGACAACGTGGTGCAGGAGTTCATCCGCCAATCCGCAGAAACCGGCGTCGACCTCTTCCGGGTCTTTGACCCGCTGAACTGGGTGGAGAACATGCGCGTCTCGATGGACGCCGTGCTGGAACAGGACAAGGTGCTCGAGGGATCGATCTGCTTCACCGGCGATCTGCTGGACCCCGACAACGACAAGTACACCCTGAAATACTACATCGACATGGCCCATCAGCTGAAGGCTGCGGGCACGCATATTCTGGGGCTCAAGGATATGGCCGGCCTCCTGAAACCGACCGCCGCGGGCGCACTGGTTCGGACACTGAAAGAAGAAGTCGGGCTTCCGATCCACTTCCACACCCACGACACCGCAGGCGTGGGCATCGCCACGATCCTCGCGGCCTCCGAGGCAGGCGTGGATGCAGTTGACTGCTCCATGGACGCCTTGAGCGGAAATACCTCGCAGCCCACTTTGGGCTCACTGGTCGAAGCATTGGCCAATACCGAGCGGGACACCGGCCTCGACATCAAAACGGTGCGCAAGATCAGCGACTACTGGGAAGCGGTGCGCGGCCAATACGCCGCGTTCGAGTCGGGCCTGCAGGCGCCCGCATCCGAGGTCTACCTGCACGGCATGCCCGGTGGCCAGTTCACCAACCTTAAGGCGCAGGCCCGCTCGCTGGGGCTGGAAGAGCGCTGGCACGAGGTGGCGCAGGTTTACGCCGATGTGAACCAGATGTTCGGGGATATTGTGAAGGTTACCCCAACCTCAAAAGTTGTGGGAGACATGGCGCTGATGATGGTCAGTCAGGGATTGAGCCGTGAGGATGTCGAGAACCCCGACATTGATATGTCCTTCCCCGACAGCGTGATCGACATGATGCGTGGCAATATTGGGCAACCGCCCGGCGGCTGGCCTAAAGCGATCCAGAAAAAGATCCTTAAGGGCGAGAAACCAATGACGTCACGCCCCGGCGCAGGTCTCGAACCGATCAATTTCGAATCCGCGCGGGCCGAGCTGTCCGATAAACTCGAGGACCCGGACCTGGATCAGGAGGATTTGAACGGATACCTGATGTATCCCAAAGTTTTCCTCGATTATCACGCTCGGCATGATCTCTATGGCCCGGTGCGCACCCTGCCCACCCGCACATTCTTCTACGGAATGGAGCCTGGTGAGGAAATCAGCGTCGAGATCGATCCGGGCAAGACACTCGAGATCCGCATGCAGGCCCGCGCTGAGACCAACGATCAAGGCGAGGCAAAGGTGTTCTTCGAACTCAACGGTCAGCCGCGCGTAATCCGCATCCCCGACCGCAAGGTGGCAGCCGCCGTAACGAAAAGACCGCAGGCCGATGCCACGAACCCCGACCATATCGGCGCGCCAATGCCCGGCGTGGTGGCCACCGTTGCGGCGCAACAAGGCAGCAAGGTGAAGGAAGGCGACTTGCTTCTGACGATCGAAGCCATGAAGATGGAGACAGGGATCCACGCAGAGCGCGACGCAACGGTGAAGGCCGTAAATGTGACCCCGGGCAGCCAGATCGACGCCAAGGATCTCTTGATCGAGTTGGAATAGCAATATCTCCCGACACTTGCCGGTCCTCGCTACAGCTCTCCTGCGAGTCCCAGGCCGCTGACTGGACCCGATCGGGCTTGGAGGCATCATGCGCGACCCGAAACTCCTGGTTTTCACCGATCTCCATATCGTGGCCGAAGGAGAGACGATCATCGACCTTGAGCCGATAGCGCGGTTTGAGGAAGGGCTCGCCCATGCGCTTGCCAATCACGGAGATGCCGACCAGATCATACTCCTCGGAGATCTGACCCATTTCGGGGAGCCGGCTGCGTATCAGCGTCTGGCCGAGGCTCTTGGCGAAGTCGATATTCCCGTAACTCTTATGATGGGCAATCATGACCGACGCGCGGCCTTTCTCGAAGTCTTCCCTGACACGCCAGTGACGGCTCATGGGCACGTGCAGGAGGTGATCGAGCTTGGCGATACAGTTCTGATCACCCTCGATACGCTTTATGGCCCACCCTACCCCGAGGGGCAAAATTCGGGGTATCTCTGCGAAGATCGCCTCGCTTGGCTGGAGGCGCAGTTGGAAAGGGCCCGGGACAAGCGGGTTTTGCTGTTCTGTCACCATCCGCTTTGCGATGTGGGATTTCCCGGCATGGACGCCATCCAGCTGGCCAACGCTGCGGATCTTCTCAAGCTCCTGACGCGGTTCCGGAACGTGGCGCACATCTTTAATGGACACGTTCATCGCACCATCCACGGGTCCGCCGGCGGGATCCCGTTCACGATCTTCAAGAGCCCCTGCCACCAGATGCCCCTGGATTTCCAGGGAGAAAGTTCTGCGCTCTCCGTTGATGAGCCGGGAGCCTATGGGATCATCCTGCTGAAGCGGAGCGGCGTGATCGTCCATTCGGAGGATTTTGCACTGGCGGCATCCCGGAAGGTGACGCAGGATGCAAACTCCGCCTGATGCCCTATCCGCGAGGTTATTCTGATGCTCTCTGCCAGCCCGATCTACCTGTCGCTTACAACACTGCTTTTCATTCTCTTGTCGGTGCGGGTCGTGCTGGCGCGTGAAGCGGTTCAAGCCTCACATGGCGACGGCGGCGACCGCGAGTTGCGAAAGCGCATTCGGGCCCACGCGAACTGTGCAGAATACGCACCAATCCTGCTTTTGCTGCTAGTCGCGGCTGAATTGCAGGGCACACCCGGATGGGTGATCCACCTCTTCGGCGCGCTGATCGTGCTGAGCCGGGGTCTTCATGCCTACTGGATTAGCCAGACGCCAGAGCCACTAGGGCGACGCGTTCTGACGATGGGCACGACATTCGCGCTGCTGGCTCTTCTCGCCCTCGGCAATCTGGGTCACGCGATTTTGTGACTCAGGCCTTGAGGCCGTCTGGGCTCCGCCTTACCTCTAATCCACATAGTTTTTCCAAAGGACATCCCACATGCGTCAGCCGTTCCGCCCCACCCGTCCAATCCCCCTTCGCGACGCGAGCGATGCCGGTGGCGGCTTCGGCGATCTTCCGGAATGGGACCTCACCGATCTCTACCCATCAGCTGAAGCCAAAGAGCTGTCCGATGACATGCAATGGCTTGAGAAAGCCTGTGCGGATTTCGCCTCTGATTACGAAGGCAAGTTGGCCGATCTGGACGCGGAGGGAATGCTGGAATGCGTGCAGCGCTATGAAAAAATCGACGTAATCGCCGGGCGCATCATGTCCTTTGCAGGCCTGCGATATTACCAAA
>JABDPP010000051.1 GCA_013042765.1 Litoreibacter sp. | reverse complement strand
CGTCCTGATGGCGATGCCAGCGGTTCTTCCGCTAATTGCCGTCTTCACTGTCCTTGGAATGCTTGACGGTGCAAACCCGTTTTATTTCCAGAGCAGGGTAGGAAAAGACAACAGGATTTTCCGGATGTGGAAGCTGCGCAGCATGGTGCCAGATGCCGATTTCCAATTGGCGCGGTTGCTTGAGCGAGACCCTTCGGCAAAGGCGGAATGGAGCATTTCTCAGAAACTCAAAAAGGATCCCCGCGTGACCGCTTTTGGTCGTTTCATCCGCAAGTTCTCGATCGATGAGCTGCCGCAGCTCTGGAACGTGCTCCGCGGAGACATGAGCCTTGTGGGCCCGCGGCCCATGATGCCGGAGCAGCGCGCGCTCTATCCAGGTCAGGCCTATTATCATTTCCGCCCAGGTATTACAGGGCTATGGCAGGTGTCACAGCGCAATGAAGGTTCATTCGCGAGCCGTGCGGAATTTGATCAGGATTACGCTGAAACCATCTCCCTGAAAACGGATGCTTGGATCCTCTTTTCCACCGTCGGCGTGGTGTTTAAGGGAACCGGCTGTTGATCGAGTGATTTGCCGTTTGCGAGGAAAAACTCCCAAGAATCCACAATTTCGAGCGTAAAACCGCTTTTGAGTGGCTGATTTCCACCGGCTTTGTGACAGAAGTGTGGCGCGCCGTGCTTTGCTGTTTACTTGCGCCTTAAGATGGGAGACGAATCGGCTGAGGCTACAAACAACAGTCCGAAATCTGATCCGGGTTGGATAAAGTTTGAATATTAAGAGCGATATTAACACAAAGCGCGCCGCAGAAGCTGATATTGAGACTGACAGGGATAAAAGCGCCTGTCTGGTCTCTTATGTCGTGATCGGCGCATATGCGTTTCCAGTGATTTTCCTGCTCGCGCTGGCTCTGGGCTCTGGCTTTCTGAAGTCGTTGACAATTGCGCTGCTTCTGGCCGCACCCGTGACGGCCGCTGTCTTGATCGGAATGCGTTTCGTATTTGGCCGGTAACAAACGCTTCGGTGCTGAGACGCCAGCTTGCCCTCTAAAGAATACGATACTTGCGCGACACGCCGTCCGTTTATATCAGAATCTTCGCGTCCGAGCGCGACAAGAGCAGCGCGACTGATAGCGAAGCGGCAAGAACCAGCATTTCGCCGCCATCCTCGGTCCAGTTGACGATCCGGCGCATTGGGGTTCCGGGCGGGAAAACCTCGTGAAACATGTCGACCCCAACGCCAAATATGATGAGGACAATAAATAACACGGAGAACATGGAAAAGACGTGCCATGTTCCGGGCGCCCGCTTCATCATGCTCCACGCCAGAGGCACTAGCAGGAAGACACCCGCAATGGCCCAGGCGATCAACTCACCGCTATCCATCGCGCGCAGACCCGGCAGGGCGGGCAATTTTAGTGTCTCGACGAGTAAAAGGCCCATTTGCTCGTGGTAGCCAATCGCGTCATCCACGGCGGCGAAGAAGAAAAAGCAGGCCCAAAACACGCAGACCCGGATTTGAAAGCGCTCATAGCATTTCAGAAGAAGAACGCCCGTCCCGAGCGCGAGAAGATAGCCAAAGAACTCCGGAATGCTGCGATCCATGTAGATGGCCACGTAGCGGTGGATCGAAAGCTGTGCTCCGCGTATGTAGCCGGCGAAATCGACTGCGATGGTGATCAGGATGAAAAGTACGGATAATGCGAAAGCCGCCTTGCAGATCCGGCGAGCCGAACTGTCTGCGTGATACACGGGGACAAGCCCGGCGTAGAGATTGATCAGTTTCGTCATGATCCCTCCAATGTCAGGTCGTGTAAAATAGCTTTGTCTTGCGACGCAACGGCATCAAATTTTCTCCATGATCTTCTGGAGAAGGAAGGCTTTGGCGCACCCATTCGCACCGTCGGCTCGGGCTCAGTCAAAACGCGCAAACACATTGGGGCATCCGGATTCGTACGGGTCGGGCAGGGCGATGTAGCTGACAGTAGCGTTCTCGTCGGTGCGGGCTTCAAGGTAATCAGTACCCATCAGGAAAGCGATGAGCAGCTCTGTTTCCAGCCGTCTGCGCGGCGCGGTCAGGACACCGGGAAGGATCCGTCGCCCGCCGCCCGGGAGATAGGCCCAAAGGGCGCGCGCGCCCCAAAGCAGAACCCTCCGTGAGCGTGGGTTGCGAGCTTGGTAAAAAGGCAGGAAATCCTCGCTGAACGCTGAAAGTTCTTCGGGCGCAATGCGCAGATCAGGCAGCAGTTCGCGCAACATGGCGCCAATCATTTCCGGGTCGTCGCGCCGCAGCAGTGGCCAGCTCAGGGCGACACCTAAAGCAACAAGCGCGCCCGCGCCCAAAAGCAACTTGCGGCGGCGCGGCGAGGGCATGGAGTTGATGATGTGCCGTTCAGCCATCACATTAACTCCGCTGCCCGGGTGGCCAGCGCTGTGTTGGTCAGCGTGGGATTGGCAGGCGCTCCCGTGGGGAAGACCGAGTTGCCAACTACATAGAGATTGCGCACCTTGTGGTGGATCAACTCGCGGTCAACGACACTATTTGCGGGGTCGTGCCCGAAGGGCGTTGTGCCTTGCGTATGCCCTTCGGTTTGGTTGAGGGGCAGATATTCGATCCGTTCAACCGGCAAACTCGCGAGGACCTCAGGCAGCTGGCGCTTTGCACGTTCAAGCCCCCGGTAGAAATACTCGCTCTGGCCGAGGTACTGAATCAGCGGGCGAGTCTCATTCTCCGGATCCACCAAAACCCGGTTGTGAGCCTGTGGCAGGTCTTCAATCACGAGATAAAGCTCGGTTAACTGGGTCCAGCGCTCGAAGTCCAACCGGATGCGCGGCACGTTCCAGCCTTCGATCAGGGTCGCGCCGGCTTCGCGC
>JABDPP010000073.1 GCA_013042765.1 Litoreibacter sp. | reverse complement strand
TGAGATGAAACTGGCACGCGCGATCCATTTCGACGAGAGCGACCTGAACGTGTTCCACTCACCGGCCCGCACCGGGGAATGGTGCATCTCGGGCGGGTTCGAGTTTTCGAACTGGTCGGAGGGCGATCTGACCGGCAAAGCGAAACAGGCCTTTACCAATGGCTGGCTCGGGGTGGAAACCTTCGGCCGCGTCAGCTTCGTGGCGGTCACCCAGATCGAACCGGCCGAGCACGCGGCTCTCGCCGACCAGCTGGCCCAGCATTTCGTAAGCCTCTACGGCGCGCCCTCGGTCGAGGCGGCCCGCGGTGTGGCGCTTGAGGAGCTCGAACACATGGCGGAGCTGTGTGAAGATCAGGATCCCAACACGCTGTTAACGGTGACGCGCGAGCTGACCGACGCCGGCGTCAAGGAGGGGTTCCGCGCGATCGAGGCGCAGGACGCCGATATCACCCAGTTCGCGGTGCATGGCTCGCTCGACGAGGAACCGCACCAGCACTGAGCCCCGGCTCAATCGGGTTGAGAACAGCAAAGAGGCGCGCCCGTTGGACGCGCCTTTTGTCATTTGAAGCAAATGTTTAGCTGGCAGACTTCGCGTTGAATATGAAAAGTGTGTTGCCATTGATCTTGTAGGTGTTGATCAGCTCGGCAGCCTTGGGGCTGGTCAGCCATCCCTCGAGCTTGGCTACCAGATCGGCTTTCACATGCGGGTGCCGGTCGGGGTTCACCGGGATGAACGCATATTGGTTGAACAGCACCGGATCGCCGGAATAGAGCAGCGCCAGATCGCCCTTGTTGCCGAAGTTCAGCCAACTGGCCCGGTCCGACATGATATAGGCGTTCATGCCCGAGGCGGTGTTAAGACTTGCGCCCATCCCTGCCCCGACGGCGCGATACCAGCCGTCGAATCCTTCCGTATCGAGCCCGGCAGAGGCCCAGAGCGACAGTTCCTTCTTGTGGGTTCCGCTGTCATCGCCACGGCTGACAAAGAGCGGCGTGGTGTCCGCGATGCGCGAGAGTGCCTCGGCCGCGTTGCCCGCGCCCGCGATACCGGCCGGATCACCTGCCGGCCCGATCAGGACGAAATCATTATACATGATCTCACGGCGGTGGGTGCCGTAGCCACCTGCAAGGAACGCTTCTTCTGCCTTGCGCGAATGCACGAGGATCGCATCCACGTCGCCCGCCTCACCCAGCCGCAGCGCCTGCCCGGTGCCCACGATCAGAAGCTGCACTTCAAGGCCAAGATCCTTCTCGATCTCCGGCAGCAGGATGTCAGACAGACCCGAATTGTTGAACGAGGTGGTGACCGCCATTCTCAGGGTCTCCGCAGCCGTGGACCCGGCGCTGAGACCGGCCATCAGAAGCGAAAGGGCAACCAGAAGAGCGTGTTTGATCATTCGACGATATCTCCGTTGAGGAAGGCGCGTGCCTGGGGTGTTTGCGGCCCGGCGAAGAACGTCTCAGCAGGGCCTTGTTCATGGATCTGGCCGTTCAGCACGAAAAAAACTTCCGTGGCGAGGCGGCGGGCCTGACCGAGGTCATGGGTGGCCATCACGATGCGGATGCCCGCTGCGGCGGCATCGGCCAGAAGGGTTTCGATCTCGCGGGTCGAGCGCCCGTCGAGATTGGCGCATGGCTCATCGAGAAACAGCAGTTCGGGCGCGCGGATCAGGGCGCGGGCCAGAGCCAGTTTCTGCTTCTCACCGCCGGAGAGGCGCGGTGCGGGGCGGGTCAGGGCATCGCCCAGCCCGATCCGGCTGGCCCATTTCGTGCAGGCCTCCGCGATCTCAGATTTTGAGGCGCCCCGCAACTTCAGCGGATAGGCCAGGTTCTCCCCCACCGAGCGGCGCAGCATGATCGGCGTCTGGAAGACGTAGGCCTGCCGGTGGCGGGCCTCCTCGGTGTCGACCTGCCAGCTTGCGCTGCCTGTGCTGAGCCGCACCACGCCATGCATCGCCTTCAGAAGGGTTGTTTTGCCTGCGCCGTTGGGGCCCAGCACGGCGGTGAAGCCGTCGGTCGAGAGGGTCAGGTCCACCGGGCCAATGAGGCGCTTGGTGCGGCGCTGCACGACCGCATCCGACAGGGTGAGAGGCAGGATACGGGTCACCATCTGCCCTCCCGCTCGGTGCGTGATACCCAGTGTGTCAGCAGGTTCACGATCAGCGCCATGGCGATCAGCACGAAGCCCAGGCCAAGCGCCAGCGCGAAATCGCCCTTGCCGGTTTCCAGCGCGATGGCGGTGGTCAGAACCCGCGTGGCGTTATCGATATTGCCGCCCACGATCATGATCGCGCCGACCTCGCCCACGGCGCGGCCAAAGCCCGCCAGCGCGGCCGTCAGCAGTGTGCGCCGGCCGTCCCAGATCAGCGCCGCGATGCGCTGGCCCCGCGTGGTGTTCAGAGAGATCAGCAGGTCATGGTATTCGGCCCAGAGATCACGCATCGCCTGATGCGTGATCGAGGCGATGAGCGGCGTGATGATGATCACCTGCGCAATGACCATCGCCGTCGGCGTGAACAGCAGCCCCAGCACGCCGAACGGGCCGGACCGGGAAAACAGTACATAGACGATCAGCCCCACCACCACCGGCGGTAG
>JABDPP010000049.1 GCA_013042765.1 Litoreibacter sp. | reverse complement strand
TCGCGAAGCTCTATGCAAAGACGAGGGACGAGCAGACGAAAGCCGATTACACCGCTCTGCTCGACGACTTGGAAGCTAATTTCGCGGCTCGGACCGATAAGGCCCTATTGGGAAGCCGCACTGATCTCGATATCGAGATAAACGTCCTGCGCGACCGTTTACAGCGCGAAGGGATCACTCCAAACTAAATTCAGCAAGGGAGAGAAAAAAGCCATGTCCGACATTACCCGCGAGAAGGCCGCCCAGGAAACTGCGCTCGTCGAAGAAGTGCAGGCCGTTATCCTGCCCGAGCCGGAGGCTGATTTGCCCGTTCTGAAGGAGGCAGACGCGCCTCTGGTCGAAGAAATCCGCCGCCGGATGAACGAGATCGACATGACGGACACGAACTCCATCGTGTCTTTCGGCACCAATGCGCAAACCGGCTTGCAGGAAATCAGCCAGTCGATGCTGGCAGATGTGCGCAACAAGGATGTCGGCCCTGCCGGCGACTCACTGCGCAATATCGTCACCACGATCCGCGGTTTCTCGATCAGCGAGCTCGATGTTCGACGGGAACGCTCTTGGTGGGAGAAACTGATGGGGAAGATCGCCCCGGCTGCCAAGTTCCTTGCGCGATACGAAGAGGTTCAGGGCCAGATCGACAAGATTACTGACAGTTTGCTGAATCATGAGCACACGCTGCTCAAAGACATCAAATCGCTCGATATGCTCTATGAGCGCACGCTGGAGTTTTACAACGAACTGGCCCTCTACATCACCGCCGGGGAAGAAAAGCTCTCCGAGTTGGATGCAACCGATATCCCGGCCCGGCAATCCGCGATCGAGGCTGCTGAAGAAAAAGACAAAGTCATGGCCGCGCAGGAGTTGCGTGATTTGCGCGCGGCGCGCGATGATCTCGAACGCCGCGTCCACGACCTCAAGCTCACCCGACAAGTGACAATGCAATCGCTCCCCTCGATCCGGCTCGTTCAGGAAAACGACAAATCCCTGGTGACGAAAATTAATTCCACGCTCGTCAACACGGTACCGCTCTGGGAAACCCAACTGGCTCAAGCCCTGACGATTCAGCGCTCTTCGGAAGCGGCAAGCGCGGTGCGTGATGCCAGCAACCTGACCAATGATCTGCTGACAGCCAATGCCGAGAACCTGCGCGAGGCCAACAAGGTGATCCGCGAAGAGATGGAGCGCGGCATTTTCGATATCGAGGCGGTGCGTCAAGCCAATGAGAACCTGATCGGCACAATCGAGGATTCGCTGCAGATTGCCGATGAAGGCAAGCGCAAACGGGCGGAGGCCGAAGAAGAACTGAAGCGGCTCGAGCAGGAGTTGCGTGAAACACTGGCCGCGGCCACGGCGCGGCAGCCGGATGCCTAGAGGCCTCTGGCGCATTGCCCTGACCTGGCTGGGACTGGGCTTGACGGGCCTTCTGATCACGGCCTGCGATACGCTCGACAGCGGGGCGCAGAAACGCGCACCCCTTGGGCCGCCCCATGTGCCCTCGGCGGAAAGTCAGGCACTGATGAGCTATTACCGCAAGGTGGAAGGCAATCTGGCTAACCAGGGTCTGTTGAGGACCGATGGCGGCGGCCCGGACACTCCTTTCAACAAACGCCAGTTGGTGCAGAACTTCGTCCAGATCGGTGTTTTCAACGAGTTCACTCTGGAGAATGGTCGCTACACCAACCGCCGCTCAGAAGGGCGCGTCCAGCGTTGGATCAAGCCGGTGAATATCTCGATGACCTTCGGGGGCTCTGTGCCTCAGAAAATGCGCGATCAGGACACGAGATTTGTCACCAATTTCGCCGGACGACTGGCGCGTGTGACCGGGCATCGGATCAGCATGGCAAAACGGCGTGGCAATTTTCACGTGGCCGTTCTGGACACCGATGAGATCAAGGCCTTCGGCCCCACGCTGCAAAAGCTGATCCCCGGCCTCGAGGCCTCTGTCGCCAGTCAGATCACATCAATGTCGCGGCCAATCTACTGCGCCGTCTATGCGTTTTCAAACGAGGACCGACCCGACATCTTTCATACTGCCGTTGCCATCGTGCGGGCCGAACACCCCGATCTCCTGCGGCAGAGCTGTTTTCACGAGGAGATCGCCCAGGGTCTTGGACTGAGCAATGACAGCCCGGCCGCGCGACCTTCCATTTTCAATGATGATGACGAATTCGCACTTCTCACACGCCATGACGAGTTGCTCCTGAAAATGCTGTATGATCCGCGGCTGCCACTCGGCGGCTCGCCGGCTGAAGCGAGACCCGTGATCGAAGTGCTGGCCGCCGAGTTGATGAACGGCGAAAGTTAACCCCAGAAGCGGAGAACTGATATGGGTATTCTCGATTTCCTGACCGGTGAGTTCATCGATGTGATCCATTGGGTCGATGACACACGCGACACAATGGTCTGGCGGTTCGAGCGCCATGGCCATGAGATTAAATACGGTGCCAAGCTGACCGTTCGCGAAGGTCAGGCGGCCGTTTTCGTCCATGAAGGCCAACTGGCTGACGTGTTCACTCCCGGCCTCTACATGCTCGAAACCAACAACATGCCTGTCATGACCACCCTGAACCACTGGGACCACGGGTTCAAAAGCCCGTTCAAGTCGGAGATCTATTTCGTCAACACGACACGGTTCACTGACCTGAAATGGGGCACCAAGAACCCGATCATGCTGCGCGATCCCGAGTTCGGGCCGCTGCGCCTGCGCGCCTTCGGAACCTACAGCGTGCGGGTCAGTGACCCTGCCCTCTTCATGCGCGAGATCGTCGGAACCGATGGCGAGTTCACGCTGGATGAGATCAGCTACCAGGTCCGCAACATCATCGTGCAGGAATTTTCACGCGCCATCGCGGGCTGTGACATCCCCGCGCTCGACATGGCCGCCAATACGGCTGATCTGGGCAAACTCATCGCGACAGCGATTAACCCGATCGTCGCCGCATACGGCATCCAGATCCCGGAGTTCTACATCGAGAACATCTCCCTGCCCGCAACCGTGGAAGCTGCCCTCGACAAGCGCACCTCCATGGGGATCGCCGGTGATCTGGGCCATTTCACCCGTTACTCCGCCGCCGAAGCCATGACGACGGCCGCCAGCAATCCCGCAGGCGGCGGCGGCATGGGGGCAGGCCTCGGGATGGGTATGGGCATGGCGATGGCAGGCCAACTGGCAGCCCAGCAGTCGCCGCACACCGGGCCATGGGGCGCAGCACCGACAC
>JABDPP010000068.1 GCA_013042765.1 Litoreibacter sp. | reverse complement strand
AATATGACTCGGGCGATTACCACACCGCCTGGGACAAGGCTCTGAAGGCCGTCGACTACGAAGGGCTGCGCAAAGAGCAGGCCGAGCGCGTCGAAGCCTTCAAACGCGGCGAAACCCGTAAGCTGATGGGCATCGGCCTTACGTTCTTCACCGAGATCGTCGGCGCAGGTCCGGTCAAGAACTGCGATATCCTCGGCATGGGGATGTTCGACAGCTGCGAGATCCGGATCCACCCCACCGGTTCGGCCATCGCCCGTCTCGGCACGATCAGCCAGGGTCAGGGCCACGCCACGACCTTTGCTCAGATCCTTGCGACCGAGATTGGTCTGCCCGCAGACAGCATCACGATCGAGGAAGGCGACACCGACACCGCGCCTTACGGTCTGGGTACCTACGGGTCCCGGTCTACCCCGGTTGCCGGTGCTGCGACGGCCATGGCAGGCCGCAAGATCCGCGCCAAGGCGCAGATGATTGCAGCCTACCTGCTCGAAGTGCATGACGACGATGTCGAGTTCGACGTGGACCGCTTCGTAGTCAAAGGTGCGCCTGAGCGCTTCAAGACGATGAAGGAGGTGGCCTATGCCGCCTATAACCAGGCGATCCCGGGTATCGAGCCCGGCCTGGAAGCGGTCAGCTACTACGATCCGCCCAACATGACTTATCCGTTCGGCGCCTATATCTGCGTCATGGATATCGACGTTGACACCGGAACTACCGACATTCGCCAGTTCTACGCACTGGACGATTGCGGCACCCGGATCAACCCGATGGTCATCGACGGTCAGGTTCATGGTGGCGTCACCGAGGCACTGGCCATCGCGATGGGACAAGAGATCGCCTATGACGAGATCGGTAACTGTAAAACCGGTACTCTGATGGACTTCTTCTTGCCAACGGCATGGGAAACCCCCAATTACACTACAGATTTCACCGAAACCCCCAGCCCGCATCACCCGATCGGCGCCAAGGGTGTCGGCGAAAGCCCGAATGTTGGTGGGGTTCCGGCGTTCTCGAACGCGGTGCATGACGCTTTCCGGCCCTTCGGCCTGAAACAGTCGCATATGCCCCATGACCACTGGCGGATCTGGAAGACCGCCAATTCCTTGGGATTGCACGATTAAGTTGCAGTCAGTCACACGCCTTGATCGACCTGGGAGGGGACCGATCAAGGGTATGACTACGGGAGCCCCGGCTGGCCTTAGGCTGGCCGGGGCTCCCACAAAACGGAGACACAGATGACCTGGGAAACCTTGAAAGACGCTTTGGCTGGAGAAGGCTATGTGGCCTCCAATGATCTCGCCATGGCCTTGCATATCGCGATGTCACTGGGTCGACCGCTCTTGCTCGAAGGCGCGGCTGGTGTCGGCAAGACCGAGATCGCACGCACGCTCGCCGCTGTTGAGGGCACCGAGCTGATCCGCCTGCAATGCTATGAAGGGCTGGACGCATCGCAGGCCATTTACGAATGGAATTACCAACGCCAGCTTCTGGCGATCCGTGCCGCCGCCGAAGACGGCCAGAGCGGCCGCAGCGTCGAACAGCGCCTCTTCTCCGAGGAATTCCTGCTGGAACGTCCGCTGCTCCAGGCGATCCGCCGCGACACACCTCCGGTGCTCTTGATCGACGAGATCGACCGCGCGGACGAAGAATTCGAAGCCTACCTGCTGGAGGTCCTGTCGGATTTCCAGATCTCCATCCCGGAACTGGGCACCATCAAGGCCAAATCGCGCCCGATCGTCATCCTGACGGCCAACGGCACGCGCGACCTGTCGGACGCCCTGCGCCGCCGCTGCATGTATGCCTATGTCGATTACCCGAGCCGCGAGACCGAGCTGGCGATCCTCGCCTCCCGCTGCCCCGGCATCGAGGCCCATCTGGGCCGCCAAATCGTCTCCTTCGTGCAATCGGTGCGCAAGGAAGAGCTTGAGAAAGTTCCCGGCGTCGCCGAGATGCTTGATTTCGCGGCCGCTTTGGCCGGTCTCGGCATCAACGATCTGACCGAGGACCCGACCGCGCTTGAAGCTTCGCTCTCGACGCTTCTGAAAACACAGGCCGACCGCGACAACCTGCCGATCGAGGTCGCCCAGCGCATCGCCGGAAAAGCCGCATGAGTAAGGTCACGCGCTTTGCGTCTCGGGATCCGGGCATTTCTGCCCGCGTTTCTGGATTCATGGCGCACCTGCGTGAAAACGGCTTCCATCTTGGCGTGTCCGAGACAGATACCGCGCTCAACGCGCTGTCGCATGTCAGCTGCGGGGATCCGGCCCAGTCCCGGCTCGCACTGAAATCCGTTTGCGCGGGATGCGCCGATGACGTGGCCCGTTTCGACGAGCTGTTCGACAGCTTCTGGATGAACGAGGGCCGGGTCCGCCAGAAAATCATGCAGACCGAGCAGACCTCATCTCCGAAACACACACGCAGTTCGCGCGAGGATAAAGAGGCCCAGTCTGGTGCTGCCGGCAAGACCCACAGTCCTGAGAGCGATGACGGCGATGGCGAGAGCTATTCAGAAGGCACCGGCAAGCTGATTGCCTCCTCCGTGAAAAACCTGATGAAGAAGGACCTGCGCGAGCTGGTCTCTCCCGAAGACATCCGCGAGGCCGAACAGGTCGCGATCCGGTTGGGCCGTGCGTTACGCGACCGCCGCTCGCGCCGCCGCAGAGCCGCCCGCAAGGGCGCGCAGATCGACTTCCGCCGCACCATCCGCCGCAGCCTTGCGACGGGCGGAGAGCCTTTGAGCCTTGCCAAGCGCCACCGCCCCGACCGTCCGGTACGCATCACTGCACTGTGCGATGTCTCCGGCTCGATGATGAACTACGCCCGCCCCTTCCTGGCCTTTCTGGCTGGCCTGATGCGGGCGGACAGCGACGCGGATGCCTACCTGTTTCACACCCGCCTCGTGCGGATCACCGAGGCGCTGCGCGACGACGATCCACTGCGCGCCCTGAACCGGATCACGCTCTTGGCGGACGGCTTCGGCGGCGGCTCGAAAATCGGCGGCAATCTCGACCAGTTCTCGAAGAGCTATGCCCGGCGTTTTGTGGATGGACGTTCTGTTGTTATAATCCTGTCTGACGGCTACGACAGCGAGGCCCCCGAGGTGCTCGACGCCGCGCTCGCACGAATCCGCAAACGCGGATGCAAGATCATCTGGCTGAACCCGCTCAAAGGGTGGGACGGATATGAACCTGTCGCCAAGGGAATGGCAGCCGCCCTGCCCCATCTCGACCTGTTTGCCGCCAGCAATACCCTTGCGGACCTCGCCAAATTGGAAACGGAGCTTGCCCGCCTATGACCCTCTCTGCCAAGACACAGGCCCGCCTGACCCGTGAAATGGATCGCCTGCAGGCCCAGGGCAGGCCCTTTGCGGTCGCCACCATCGTGCGCACGATCGATGCGACCTCTGCCAAGCCCGGCAGCAAGGCGCTGATCCTTGAAGACGGAACACTCGCGGAAGGCTGGGTCGGGGGCGGATGTGCCCGCTCAGCCGTCTCGCGGGCTGCAAAAGAGGCGCTCTCGCAGGGTGCTCCGCAATTCGTCTCGCTGCGTCCCGAAGAGCTTCTGGATGCCGAGGGCGTCGCCGCCGGGGACGAAGTTGAGGGCATTCGCTTTGCACGCAACGGCTGCCCGTCGAAAGGCTCCATGGATATTTTTGTCGAACCGGTTTTGCCCCTGCCCCGCCTCGTGATCTGTGGCGCAGGTCCCGTCGCACTGGCCCTTACGGATCTCTCCGCCAGGTTCGACCTGCACCGCACGCTCTGCACCCCGGGCCAGACGCCTGAGCCGGCACCCGACGTCGATGCCCACCTTGATAGTTTCGCCTTCGACACCGGTGCCGCACAGCGCTTCGTGGTTGTCGCCACACAAGGCAAAGGGGATGAGGCCGCCCTGCGCGCTGCACTGTCCAGCGGTGCCAGCTACATCGCTTTCGTCGGAAGCCGTCGCAAATACGCGGCTCTGTCAAAGAGGCTCGCCGCCGACGGTATCGACGCCGATCTTCTCGCCTCTGTCGTTGCCCCTGCTGGCCTCGATATTAAGGCCATCACACCAGACGAGATCGCCCTGTCGATCTTGGCGCAATTGGTCGCCCATCGCCGCGCCGGAGACCGCCCGGACGACCAGACACAAGAGGGCAGCAGGGGCTGACCCGAAAAGACTCCATCTTTGGAAAGGAAGACCACATGGAACTGCAAGACGAAATCATGATTCCCGCCCCGCGCGAGAAGGTATATGAGGCGCTCAACGACCCGGAAATCCTCAAGGATTGCATTCCCGGGTGCGAAGAACTGATCAAGCATTCCGATACAGACCTCGAGGCAAAAGTTGTCCTCAAGATCGGTCCCGTCAAAGCGAAATTCGGCGGCAACGTCGTGCTGAACCCGGACAACCCGCCGGAGCACTTCTCGCTGACCGGTGAAGGCACAGGCGGCCCGGCCGGCTTCGCCAAGGGCGGCGCAGATGTCTTCCTGGAAGCCCACGGCGACGAGACTCTGCTGAAATACACTGCAAAAGCCGAGATCGGAGGCAAGCTGGCCCAACTGGGCAGCCGCCTGATCCAGGGCACCGCGAAAAAACTGGCCGGCAAGTTCTTCAAGACCTTCGCAGCCCGCGTCGCAGCGACCGAACAGGCTTAAAGACCGCCACCAAAGGTTCGCCGAACCCACAAGCCCATGCGCTCCGTCACGAGCGCGTGGGCTTTATTTTTCGACGGATTCGCGAATGCGCTTGATCATCCACCAGACCAGCAGGATGACCAGCGGTGTCAGCATCGCCGTCAGTGCCAGCTTGCTGATCCCCACGGAGGTTCCGAACGGTGCCGCCATGTTGATTGCCAGATTGACCGCATAATAGCTGATCGCCACGACGGACAGGCCCTCGACCGTCTTTTGCAGGCGCAGCTGCAAGTCGGCGCGACGGTCCATGCTCTCCAGTAGTTTCTGGTTCTGTGCGGAGCGCTCCACATCCACCCGCGTCCGCAGCAGATCACCGGCGCGGATCGCCCGCTCCGCCATGGTTTTCAGGCGCTGCTCAGCAGATTTGACGGTTCGCATGGCCGGATCGAACCGGCGCACCATGAACTCCGCGAAAGTCTGGCGTCCGAGGAAGCGTTCTTCTCTCAGAACCTCGATCCGCTCGTTCACGATCGCCTCGTAGGCCCCTGTCGCGGCAAACCGGAAGGAGGACTGGGCCAGCATGTTTTCCAGCTTCGCGGACGTCTCCAGAAGACCCGCCAGAGTTTCGTCAGGTTCTGCGGATCTGCCGGTCATATCCGACATCAGGCTGGTCAGCCTCTTGTCGATTGCACTCATCCGTGGCGCCAGGTCGCGCGCCCGGGCCAGCCCCAGCATCGACATCGACTTGTAGGTCTCGATTTCGCAGAGTCGCTGTACGATCCGCCCCAGCCTGCGGCTGCCCGACCCAGACTTCACGAATACGGCAAAACGCATATGCCCGGCCATATCGATCCGAAAATCCCCCGCAATGATCGCTTCATTGTCCAGCACGGAACTCGCGGCGAGGCTTTCGGGGACAAACCATTCCTTCAGAAGCGGCATGATTTCATCATCGGGTTTGAACTCTTCGACGCGGATCAGGGCGGAAGTTATCCGCACGCCCGGTGCCTGTTCCAACCAGTCGGCCGGGAAAAGATCAAACACCTTGGCGTCGAAGGGGCGGCTTTCCAGCGTGTCGACAAACAGCGTGTAGGTCACGAATTCCGTGTGCTGCTCCCATTTCATCATGTGCTTGCCCAACTGGCCGTACCAGTGGGTTGCCCCGGCTTTCGGGTGGGTCGCGCCATGACGATCGAGCAGGAGATGCAAGTGCGCCAGATCTTCGTTGCGGTCCCGCTGGGCGGCATCTTCCGCGCGCTTGATGGCCAGATAGACAGCCCCGGTGGGCGCCTCCAGCGTCGGAAACGGGCGGGCATGCAGCTCATTGGCAAGGGCATACCGGAGGGGATGGTCTTCAAAGGTACTCATTGGCGTCACTTTCCTGCTG
>JABDPP010000064.1 GCA_013042765.1 Litoreibacter sp. | reverse complement strand
GATATGATGTGGAAACGGAGGGTGGTCAAGCCGCGTTGATGCAACGCCTTCCCGGATTGACGCAGTTTGCGTCGACTCGGGGGCTCCGTGTATACTGAGGCTCAGGATATCAGCGAGGGGTTCATGAAAACCGTAGTCTTTTCCAGCATTTTGGCATTTTCCTTAAGTGCCCTCTCCGCCACAGCCGACGAGGTCACCGATGCGATCAGCGGCGCGATGACGGCCTATGAGGAAGGCGATATCGCCTACGCGACGGACGAGCTGAAATTTGCCCTTCAGCTCCTCAATGAGATGAAAGCCGACACACTTGTTCAGTTCCTTCCCGACGCGCTGGATGGCTGGAGCCGCGAGCTTAACACAGACATGGGCGCGGGGCTTGCCATGATGGGCGGCGGCACCGGCGCGGCTGCGTCCTATTCGAATGGCAGCACCGAGTTTACGATTACATTGATGGCTGACAGTCCGATGGTCGCCTCCATGGGCAGCATGCTGGGGAACGCGGCAATCATGAATGCCGGGGGCAAGATGGTCAGGGTCGGGCGCGAGAAGTTCTTCACCCAGAATGACCAGTTAATGGCGCTGATCGGGAATCGCGTTCTGGTACAGGCGGATGGGGATGACCAGCAGGTGATGATCGCACATCTCGAGACCATGGATTTCCGCGAACTCAGCAGGTTCGGAAACTAGAGCCCCAGAGCGAACCCCCGCAGCGGCCTAGACGCCCCACTCCGGTGCGCGTTTCTCGAAAAACGCCGCAATCCCCTCATCGCTCTCGGGATCTTCCCAACGTGTCACCAGCGCATCGATGCTCCGGTCAATCGCGGCCCGGTCAACGACGGGACCGAAAGCCCGCGCCAGGGCCTTCGCCTCGGCCACGGCCCCGGGCGCACACGCCAGATAAGCGGCAACTTCGGTCTCCAGCACCACGTCGAGCGCCTCGGGCCCCACGACATGGCCGACGAGGCCCAGCATACCGGCTTCCTGCGCATCGAAAATACGGCTCGACATGAACACGCGGCGGGCATTCGCCTCGCCCATCCGGGCAATGACGTAAGGGCCGATCGTGGCGGGGATCAGCCCAAGACGGGTCTCCGTGAACCCGAAACGCGCGGTGTCGGCAGCGATCACGCAATCGCAGACGGACATCAGGCCCAGCCCGCCACCAAACGCATTGCCATGCACCCGCCCGATCAGAGGCTTGGGCATTTCATTCAGATCCCGGAGCATCAAGGCCAGCGTTTCGGCCTCTTCGCGGCGGGTCACTGCGTCTGCAACCATCTGGACCCGCATCCAGTTCAGATCACCGCCAGCACAAAACGTGCTGCCATGGGCCGCAAGCACGACTACACGAACCTGCGGATCACTCCCCAGCCGATCCGCCGCGCGGGCCAAATCATCGATCATCTCCGCTGACATGGCATTGCGCTTGTCAGGGCGCGCCAGAGACAGGGTCGCAACGCCCCGCGCATCGATCTCAATCTCAATGGTGTCAAACATCGTGTCCTCGCATCCTGCGCGCCATCTCGGCCGCCGCCTCGATTATCGCCGCATCGAGCCCGGTTTCAAAGCCCAGAGCCTCAAGCCGCGCCTGAACAGCTTCCGTCGCGACATTTCCCGCAGCTCCAGGCGCATAAGGACATCCCCCCAATCCGCCAACAGCCGCATCAAAAACCCTCAGGCCTGCCTCAAGCGCAACCTCGATATTGGCCAGCGCACGTCCCGCAGTGTCATGGAAATGCCCCGCCAGTTGCGCTGCGGGCATCTCATCGAGAACAGCCCGGAGCATGGCATCAACCCGCTCAGGCGTCCCTTTGCCGACCGTGTCGCCCAAAGAGACCTCATAGCAGCCCAAACCGCGCAAGGCGGACACAGCGTGAGCCACCGCTTGGGGAGCGACCGCGCCGTCATAAGGGCAGTCGGTGACGCAGGAGACATACCCCCGGACCGGCATCCCGTCCGCGCGTGCAGCGCGAACGACAGGTTCAAACCGCGCGAGCGCTTCCGCGATCGAGGCATTCAGGTTGGCTTTGGAAAAGCCCTCCGAAGCACTGCCAAAAATCGCAACTTCGTCAGCACCCGCGACCCGGGCCGCCTCATAGCCCCTTAAATTCGGGGTCAGCGCCGCGTAGGAGACGCCCGGTACACGCCGGATCGCCGCCATGACCGCGCCGCTATCGGCCATCTGTGGCACCCATTTCGGGCTGACAAAGCTGGCGACCTCGATCCGGCGAAAGCCAGCCTTCGAAAGCAGATCGATCAACGCAACCTTTTCAGCCACGGGGATTATCCGTGCCTCGTTCTGAAGCCCGTCACGCGGCCCCACCTCGACAATTTCAACGGCCTCACGCATCACAGGCTCTCTACAAGCAAGTTCTTCTTGGCAAAAATATCCCCGCCGGAGGCATCAGGCCGGATCTTCCAGCGGCGGGTAGAAATCCCGGCCGTAGATACCTGCCCCATCCGGCGGCAAGGCGGCTTCGAAGCCGGGACGTTCGGAAATCCGATCATACCACGCCTGCAATCTCTCAAATCCGTCAAGCCTCGCAAAATACCGGCCCATATAAACCGCCTGCCCCACACTGATATCCGCCGCCGAAAACCCACCAGCCAAAAGGTAGTCGCCCTGCTCCCCGAGCTCTGAGAGCCGCGCTTCAATCGCAGCGTAGCATTTCTCCAGCCGCTTGGCTTCCAGCCGTGTGACGATGGGCGATCGCATATGATCCTCGTAGAGCGCCACATGCTGCTGGGTCAAAGCGGCGGTATGCTGGCTCAGGGTCTCCGAAAAATGTACCCAGACGAGCCAATCTGCGCGTTCGGGATGCCCCGGTGCACGCCCCAAACCGCTCTGAGGAAACCGCTCGCACAGAACCTGCGTGATGGCACCGGTCTCAAACAGCCGCGCCCCGTCGATCTCCAGCGCGGGCACCCGGCCTGCCGGATTGAGACCCAGGTATTCGGGGCTGCGCAAGCTGCGGTCGAAGGGATGGATCACCAGATCAAATTCCACACCAAGCTCATTGAGCAACCAGAGACTGCGCATTGAGCGGGTCTGATGTGCATGATGCAGGCGGATCACGCCTCCGTCTCCCGAAGTTCCACGATCCGGTCGCCTGCGGCCACCTGCGCCCCGGGGCTCACAAGAACCGCGCCGATCACACCGTCACGACCGGCGCGCAGTGTGTGCTCCATCTTCATGGCCTCAAGCACCGCCAACCGGTCCCCTGACGCAACCGTGTCGCCGGGTGCGACGAAGACCGCCTTCACCAGACCCGGCATCGGGGCCAGCGTCGCGTCCTGCGAAACACCCTCGGACCCTCCCCGCGCCAAAGGGTCGATCAGTTCGAAACGATAGGTATTGGCCCAAAAGACATCGACTGATCCGGCTC